>JAHWJR010000009.1:6613-23833 GCA_019348335.1 Actinomycetota bacterium | reverse complement strand
AGGGGGCGCATGAGGACGTCGATGGCGGTCCAGAGGGTCTTGGACGAGGGGAAGAAGGCCAGGGGGACGAGCACCGCGGTGGCGGCGGCGGCGCCGAGGAGCGGGGCCATCTCGAAATCGGGTGCGGACAGCACCAGGCCGGCGACCACGACGACGAAGAGCGTGGTGAACGAGACGATGGTGTTGAGCCCGAGGGCGCCGAGCCAGTGGCCCTCGATGCGCTCGAAACGCAACCCGCACTGCGGGCACCGGTCGACCATGGTGAACCAGCGGCGGAACAGCTTGCCCTGTCCGCAGATCGGGCAGCGCCGGACCAGGCCCCGGGCCAGCATGCGGCCCGTGGCCGGCTTCGGCGGGGGAGAGGACGAAGCGTCGATGCGGCAGTGTGCCGCACCCGGCAGCGGTTGCCACCCAGGGGCAAGTGGTCGCCCGACGATAGCCCCGCTATCATTGCTCGTTCCTGCCCGATCCTCGGTTGGGCGGGAACGAATCGATGTCCGCGCCGGTCCCCCAGGGCGTAGCCCCACGGATACCGCGTGGCACAACCGGTCGGCGCTCCGCCGGGGTTTCCCCGTGCGGAGCGTTCGCGTGAACGACGAGAGACGAGCTGAATGGCCGACAAAGCACTGGTAGGCGAGAAGGCGGGAATGACGCAGATCTGGGACGACCAGAACCGCGTCGTGCCCGTGACCGTGCTGAAGGTCGCGCCCTGCCGCGTCGTGCAGATCAAGCGCCCGGAGACCGACGGCTACAGCGCGCTCCAGGTCACCTACGGGAACAAGAAGGTGCGGTCGCTGACCAAGCCCGAGGCCGGCCATTTCGACAAGGCCGCCGTCGAGCCGGGTGTCCGCCTGGTCGAGCTGCGGGTCGACGACACGAGCGGCTACGAGGTCGGACAGGAGCTGGGCGCCGATCTGCTGGCCGCCGGCGACAAGATCGACGTGACCGCGGTGAGCAAGGGGAAGGGCACTGCCGGCGGCATGAAGCGGCACAACTTCAAGGGTCATCCCGCCTCCCACGGTGCCCACCGCGTCCACCGGGCGCCTGGCTCCATCGGGGCGTGCGCAACGCCGGCGCGGGTGTTCAAGGGGACCCGCATGGCGGGGCGGATGGGGGCGAGCAAGGTCACCACCTTGAACCTCGAAGTGGTCTCCGCCGACGTCGAGCGCGAAGTGCTGCTGGTCAAGGGTTCGGTGCCGGGGCCGAGGGGCGGGCTCGTCCTGGTCCGGGCTGCGGTGAAGGGACGGTCGTGATGTCGAGCCCCGACGCTGCCGGCGCCACGGCGCCTCCGATCTCCGCCGAGAACCCGCCTTCGACCGCGGCGGAGCCGGCGGCCGGCCTGACGGTGCCCGTCCGGGACGCCTCGGGCGCCGACACGGGCACGGTCGAGCTCGACAGGCGCATGTTCGGCGTCGAGCCGAACGTGCCGCTCATGCACCAGGTCGTCACCGCCCAGCTCGCCGCCGCCCGGTCCGGAAGCGCCTCGACCCTCACCCGGGCCGAGGTCCGGGGCGGAGGCGCCAAGCCGTGGCGCCAGAAGGGCACCGGCCGCGCCCGGCAGGGCTCCATCCGCGCTCCCCAGTGGCGTGGGGGCGGCGTCGCTCTGGGCCCCAAGCCCCGGTCCTACCGCCAGCGAACGCCCAAGAAGATGGTGCGGGGGGCGCTGATCTCGGCGCTGTCCGACCGTGCCGCCGCCGGCCGCGTCGTGGTGACCGCCTCATGGGATTTCGACGGCCCCAGCACCAAGGTGGCGAAGGCGGCGTTGGCTGCCCTCGGTGTCGACGGGCGGGTGTTGGTGGTGCTCTCGCCCGACGACGAGACCGCCCACAAGAGCTTTCGCAACCTTCCCGAGGTGCAGACGTTGCCGGTGAGCCAGCTCAACGCCTACGACGTCCTGCTCAACGACTGGGTCGTGTTCACCCGCCAGACGCTGCCCGGGGGAGGTGCCGACTGATGGATGCCCGCCAGGTCATCGTCCGTCCGATCTTGAGTGAGAAGTCGTACGGGTTGTTCGACCTCAACGCCTACACCTTCGTGGTGCACCCTGACGCCAACAAGATCCAGGTCCGCCAGGCGGTCGAGGAGATCTTCGACGTCAAGGTGACCAAGGTCACGACCCAGAACCGCAAGGGGAAGCGCAAGCGGAACCGGCGCACCATGAACTTCGGGCGTCGCCCCGACACCAAACGAGCCGTTGTCACCCTCGCCGAGGGCCACCGGATCGACCTGATCGAGAGCTGAGGGAGAGCCGATGGCACTTCGCAAGCGCAACCCCACCAGCGCCGGTCGCCGATTCCAGACGGTGGCCGACTTCTCGGAGATCACCAAGGACCGCCCGGAGCGGTCGCTGGTGGGCCCCAAGCCCGGCTCCGGCGGTCGGAACAACAACGGTCGCAAGACCTCCCGTCACCGCGGGGGCGGGCACAAGCAGCAGTACCGCCAGGTCGACTTCAAGCGGACCAAGGACGGCGTGCCGGCCAAGGTCGCGGCCATCGAGTACGACCCCAACCGCAACGCCCGCATCGCCCTTCTGCACTACTACGACGGCGAGAAGCGCTACATCATCGCCCCGGCCCGGGTTCGGGTGGGAGACGTGCTGCAGAACGGGCAGGGCGCCGAGATCCGGCCCGGCAACGCCCTTCCGCTGCGCTACATCCCGGTGGGCACGACCATCCACAACGTCGAGCTGAAGCCCGGCGCCGGCGCCCGGATGGCGCGCAGCGCCGGTGCCAGCGTCCAGTTGGTGGCCAAGGAGGGCGATTTCGTCACGCTGCGGCTGCCGAGCACCGAGATGCGCCGCGTCCCCATCGACTGCCGGGCCACCGTCGGTGAGGTGGGCAACGCCGAGGCCGAGCTCGTGTCGCTGGGCAAGGCCGGACGAAACCGCTGGAAGGGTGTCCGCCCCCAGACCCGCGGCGTGGCCATGAACCCCGTCGACCACCCCCTCGGTGGCGGTGAGGGCAAGTCTTCGGGTGGTCGTCACCCGGTGTCGCCCTGGGGCAAGCCCGAGGGCCGCACCCGCTCGAGGAACAACCCGTCCGACAAGCTCATCGTCCGCCGGCGCCGCAAGCGCGGCGCGCGGCGCTGACGAGCAGGGAGCGAGATGCCGCGCAGCCTGAAGAAGGGGCCCTTCGTCGACGACCACCTCCTCAAGAAGGTCGACGACTTGAACGACAAGCGGGAGAAGCGGGTCATCAAGACCTGGTCCCGCCGGTCCACGATCATCCCCGAGATGGTCGGGCACACCATCGCCGTCCACGACGGGCGCAAGCACGTCCCCGTGTACATCACCGAATCCATGGTGGGGCACAAGCTGGGGGAGTTTGCGCCCACGCGGACCTTCCGTTTCCACGCCGGCCAAGAACGAGGGGGGCGGCGGTAGCGATGTCCGCACCAGTCCGCACCAACGAGCGACCGGGCACGCGCGCCACCGCACGCCACATCCGCATGTCGGCGACCAAGGCTCGCGCCGTGCTCGATCTCATCCGAGGCGCCGACGTCCGCAGCGCCGAGCAGATCCTCCGGTTCTCCGAGCGCGACGCGGCGCAGGTGGTTCTGAAGCTGCTGCGTTCGGCCATCGCCAACGCCGAGCACAACGACGACCAGATCGGTGACGACCTGGTGGTGTCGGCGTGCTACGCCGACGAGGGCCGGACCATCCGGCGGTTCCGGCCGCGGGCGCGCGGCCGGGCCACTCGCATCCGCAAGCGGACGTGCCACATCACCATCATCGTGAGCCGGATGTCAGAGGAGGAGCTCGAACGTCGGCGGGCCCGCGAGGAGAGCCGTCCCGGCAGCCGGGCGGCGCGGCGGTCCGGTCAGCAGGCGACCGAGGAGCGTCGCCGGCGTACCCGTCGCCGGCGGGGCGGTCGCAGTGGTGCGGCAGGCGCTGGCGAGCAGTCCTCGGGACAGACGTCCGAGGGCGAGGCCGGCGCAGCTCGTGATGAGGCCGGAGCCGAGGGCCAGCCCGAACCGGAGTCGCCGGACGAGGGCCGGGACGAGCCGGCGGGCGACGAGGGGCAGGCGGCAACGAGCGGTGCCGAGGCCTCGGGCGAAGCGGCGACGCCGGGCAGCTCGCCTGGCGCAGAGGAGGAGCGTTAGATGGGCCAGAAGGTCAACCCGTACGGGTTCCGCCTGGGCGTGACCACCGACTGGAAGTCTCGGTGGTTCAGCGACCGGGAGTACACCGACTACCTGATCGAGGACTGGCGCATCCGCGACTACCTCATGACACAGCTGCCGCACGCGGCCATCAGCCGGGTCGAGGTCGAGCGCACCCGCGACCGCCTCCGTGTCGACGTGCACACCGCTCGTCCCGGCATCGTGATCGGACGCCGGGGGAGCGAGGCCGACCGCCTGCGGACGGGGCTGGCCAAGATCACCGGCAACAACCGGATCCAGCTCAACATCCAGGAGATCAAGCAGCCCGAGCTCGACGCCGCCCTCATCGCCCAGGGCGTGGCCGATCAGCTGGCCGGCCGGGTCAACTTCCGGCGGGCCATGAAGAGGGCGGTGCAGAACGCCCAGAAGGCGGGAGTTCCCGGGATCCGGGTGCAGTGCTCCGGCCGGCTGAACGGCGCCGAGATGAGCCGTACCGAGTGGTACCGCGAGGGTCGGGTCCCGTTGCACACGCTCCGGGCCGACATCGACTACGGCTTCCGGGAGGCTCGTACGACCTACGGCCGCATCGGCGTGAAGGTGTGGATCTACAAGGGTGACATCCTGCCCTACCGCACCTCCGGCGACGACAAGGCGACCCGCGAAGCCGCCATGGCCGTGGGTGAGACCTCGGGCCCGGCCCGTCCCCGCAAGGTGGTCTCCGCCGGCGGCGGTCGACGCCGACCCGAAGGCGCCGAGCCGGCAGCCGGCGAAGCTGCTGAGCGGACCGACGCCGAGCCCATCCTGAAAGAGGCCGACCCCGAGCTCGAGCGTCTGCTCGCCGAGGAGGAGGAGATCGAGCGTCTCACGAGGGAGCACCACGAGACGCCCCACTTCCGGCCCGGCGAGGGGGATTAGCACCATGTTGATGCCGAAGAAGGTGAAGCACCGCAAGCAGCAACGAGGGCGCATGACCGGCCCGGCAAAGGGTGGGACCAAGGTCGCCTTCGGCGAGTACGGCATCCAGGCCCTGGAGCCGGGGTGGATCACCGCCCGCCAGATCGAGGCTGCCCGTATCGCCATGACCCGCCACGTGAAGCGTGGCGGCAAGGTGTGGATCACGATCTTCCCCGACCGTCCGGTCACGGAGAAGCCGGCCGAGACCCGCATGGGGTCGGGCAAGGGCAACCCCGAGCGCTGGGTGGCAGTGGTCAAGCCGGGCCGGGTCATGTTCGAGCTGGCAGGCGTCAACGAGGAGCTGGCGAAGGGGGCCCTCGAGCGGGCCATCCAGAAGCTGCCCATTCGTGCCCGGGTGATCAGCCGGGCCAGTGCGGAGGAGGTCTGATGGCGTCCACCACGAGGGAGTTGCGCGACCTCGGTGACGAGGAGCTGGTGCAACGCCTGAGCGAGGTGCAAGGTGAGCTGTTCAACCTCCGGTTCCAGCACGTGACCGGCCAGCTCGACAACCACGCCCGCCTGGGGCAGTTGCGCAAGGACGTCGCTCGGCTGCACACCGTGCTGCGCGAGCGGGAGATCGCCGCCGCCGAGGCACTTGCGGCTGGAAGTGGAGACCAGGCCACAGCGGCCGGGAGCGGAAACCAGGCCACCGCGGCCGGGAGTGCAGACGGAGAGGACCGGTCGTGAGCGAGACGGGAACGCAGGGTGCGACGGACGCGACGGTCCGTCCGGCGCGCAAGGTCCGCGAGGGCTTGGTGGCGTCGGCGTCCATGGACAAGACGATCGTGGTGCGGGTGGTCGACCGGGTGCGCCACCAGCGGTACGCCAAGACGGTCCAGCGCACGTCACGGCTGTACGCCCATGACGACGAGAACCAGGCCCGGGCGGGTGACCGGGTGCGCATCCAGGAGACGCGGCCGCTGTCCAAGCTCAAGCGCTGGCGCCTGGTCGAGGTCCTGGAGCGCGCACGATGATCCAACAGGAGTCGCGACTGCGGGTCGCCGACAACAGCGGCGCCAAGGAGGTCCTCTGCATCAAGGTGCTGGGTGGCTCCCGACGACGCTATGCCTCGATCGGCGACGTGTTCGTGGCCACGGTGAAGGACGCCATCCCTGGCGCGGCGGTGAAGCGGGGCGATGTGGTCAAGTGCGTCGTCGTGCGCGTCAAGAAGGAGAAGCGCCGGGCCGACGGGTCTTACATCCGCTTCGACGAGAACGCCGCGGTGTTGATCAACGACCAGAGCCAGCCCCGGGGGACCCGCATCTTCGGGCCCGTGGGCCGGGAACTGCGCGACAAGCGGTTCATGCGAATCGTGTCGCTCGCGCCGGAGGTGTTGTAGATGAAGATTCGCAAGGGTGACCGAGTGAAGGTGCTGGCCGGCAAGGACCGGGGCAAGGAAGGCGTGGTGATGAGTGCCCTGCCAACCCGGGGGAAGGTCATCGTGGAGGGCGTCAACGTCGCCAAGCGCCACCAACGGCCGACCCGCATGACCATGCAGGGCGGGATCATCGACAAGGACATGCCCATTCAGGTGTCGAACGTGGCGGTGATCAGCCCGGGCGACGGTCGGCCGACCCGGGTGGGCTACCGGGTCGATGCCGACGGCCGCAAGGTCCGGATCTGCCGGCGCACCGGAGTGGACCTCGACTCATGAGCGCGACGACGACCGTTCCTGCCCGTCCTCGGCCCCGGCTGCGCCGGCGCTACGAGGAAGAGGTCCGCTCCGCCCTGGGCGAGCAGCTCGGGCTGTCCAACATCATGGAGGTCCCGCGGATCGAGAAGATCGTGGTGAACATGGGTGTGGGCGGCGCCGTGGGCCAACCTTCCCTGCTGGAGGGCGCCGTGCGGGACCTCACCCAGATCACCGGTCAGAAGCCGCTGGTCACCAAGGCTCGCAAGTCGATCGCCGGCTTCAAGCTCCGGGAGGGCAACGCCATCGGGGCCAAGGTCACCTTGCGGGGCGACCGGATGTGGGAGTTCTTCGACCGCCTCGTCGCCCTCGCCATTCCTCGCATCCGAGACTTCCGCGGCCTGCCGCCCACCGGCTTCGACGGCAGAGGCAACTACAACTTCGGCGTCACCGAGCAGCTGATCTTCCCGGAGATCGACTACGACAAGGTCGACACCCCCCGCGGGATGGACATCGTCATCGTCACCACCGCCCGGACCGACGCCGAGGGGCGGGCGCTGCTGGACGCCTTCAACTTTCCCTTCCGCCGCGACGGTGCCGCGTGATGGGCCACATGTCAGGCGACCGAGCGTCGCACAGGAGGTAGAGGAACCCCATGGCCAAGAAGGCACTCGTCGAGAAGCAGAAGCGCACCCCGAAGTACAAGGTGCGCGGCTACACGCGCTGCCGCCGATGCGGGCGGCCGCGCGCCGTGTTCCGCAAGTTCGGCCTCTGCCGCATCTGCCTGCGCGAGATGGTGCACGCCGGCGAGGTGCCGGGCGTGACCAAGGCGAGCTGGTGATGGCCGTGGCCAGTCAAGTTCGAGGAAGCGAGGGAGGCCGAGCATGACCATGACCGATCCCATCGCCGACATGCTCACCCGGCTGCGCAACGGCAACGTCGCCTTCCACGACCAGGTGCGGATGCCGTCGTCGAAGCTGAAGGAGTCGCTGGCCTCCGTGCTGGAGCGGGAGGGCTACATCGAGGGCTTCTCGGTCGCCGACGATCCCGCCGGGCCGGGACGCATCCTCACGGTCAGGATGAAGTACTCGCCGGACCGCGAGCGCACCATCTCGGGCATCAAGCGGGTGTCCAAGCCGGGCCTGCGCATCTACCGCCAGGCCGATCGCCTGCCGCGTGTGCTCGGAGGCCTGGGCGTCGCCGTCCTGTCCACCAGCCAGGGGCTGCTCACCGACCGCGAGGCGCGACAGCGTCGCGTCGGGGGCGAGATCCTTTGCTACGTGTGGTGATGGTGGAGAACCATGGAAACCGTGGAGGCGTGGCGTGAGTAGGATCGGACGCAGTCCCATCCCGGTGCCCGACGGGGTCGAGATCACGATCTCCGGCCAGCGTGTCGCGGTGAAGGGCCCGAGGGGCAGTCTCGAACAGGACGTGCCCGAGGCCATCACCGTCCGTCGTGACGACGGGGAGCTGGTGGTCGAGCGGGCCGACGACGAACGGAACAGCCGGTCGCTGCACGGGCTGGTGCGGTCGCTGGTGGCCAACATGGTCACGGGCGTCACCGCCGGTTACCGCAAGGAGCTCGAGATCGTCGGAGTGGGGTACCGGGCCACCGCCGCCGGTCCCCAGCGGATCGACCTGGCCCTCGGGTTCAGCCATCCCGTCTCCGTCGATGCACCCGACGGGGTCACCTTCGCCGTGCCCGTTCCCACCCGTATCGTGGTCGAGGGCATCGACAAGCAGGTGGTGGGGCAAGTCGCCGCCGACATCCGCCAGCTGCGCAAGCCCGAGCCCTACAAGGGCAAGGGCGTCCGCTACTCCGGTGAGCGGGTCATCCGCAAGGCGGGCAAGGCAGCCAAGTGACGAGCACGGAAGGCAGACGATGAGCTCCTCGGCAAAGCAGAAGCACGTCGCCCGCACGCGTCGGCACCGGCGCGTGCGCAAGAAGGTGCAGGGCACCACCGAGCGTCCGCGTCTTGCCGTGTTCCGGTCCAACCGGCACATGTCGGCGCAGGTGATCGACGATCGCAACGGGCGTACGCTCGCCGCCGCCTCGACGCTCGAGGCGGCCCTGCGGGCCGACGGCGGGACGGGCACGGGCAACCGGGACGCGGCTGCGGCGGTGGGACGCCTGGTCGCCGAGCGAGCCCAGGCGGCGGGCATCACCCGAGTGGTGTTCGACCGCGGCGGCTTTCTCTACCACGGCAGGGTTGCGGCGGTGGCCGACGCCGCCCGCGACGCCGGCCTCGAGCTTTGACGCCTGTGCACACGATGATGGAGGTCTGCTGATGTCCGACGGAGCGCTGCGTGACGGCCGGTTGATCACCCGGCCCCGGCGGGTGTCCAAGGTGGTCAAGGGTGGTCGTCGCTTCCAGTTCGCCGCCCTGGTGGTGGTGGGCGACGGCGCCGGCCGGGTCGGCCTGGGCTACGGCAAGGCCCGGGAGGTGCCGCTCGCCATCCAGAAGGGAACCGAGGACGCCAAGAAGAACCTCTTCTCGGTGGCCCTCGCCGGCTCCACCATCATCCATCCCGTGCTCGGCGAGTTCGGCGCCGCCCGGGTGCTGCTCAAGCCTGCCGCCCCCGGCACGGGGGTCATCGCCGGCGGCGCCGCTCGGGTCATCCTCGAGGAAGCCGGCGTGCACGACGTGCTGTGCAAGTCGTTGGGCTCGCCCAACCACATCAACGTGGCCCGCGCCACCGTGGCCGGCCTCCAGTCGCTGCGGCGTCCCGACGTGGTGGCCCGCGCCCGCGGGCTCTCCCCCGAGGAGGTCACCCCCGCCGGGCTGCTCAACGCCTACCGGGAGTCGAACCGCCAGTCGGCCCCGCCGACCGAGGTGGCGTGATGGCGAACCTTTCGGTCACCCAGGTGCGCTCGGCCATCGGCACCAAGCCGAAGCACCGGGGAACGTTGCGCGCCCTGGGCCTCGGCCGTATCGGTCGGACCAACGTCCTCCCGGACCGCCCTGAGATCCGAGGCATGATCGCCCGGGTACCGCACCTGGTCGAGGTGCGAGTGACCAACGAAGGCAACGAGGAGGTGGCGGCGACGTGAAGCTGCACGAGCTCCGACCCGCTCCCGGCTCCAACACCCGGCGCACCCGCGTCGGGCGGGGCATCGGGGGCCGCGGCGGCAAGACGGCAGGCCGTGGATCGAAGGGTCAGCGGGCCCGGAACACGGTCCCGGTCGGCTTCGAGGGCGGGCAGATGCCGCTCCAGCGCCGGGTGCCCAAGCTCAAGGGGTTCAACAACCCCTTCCGCGTCACCTACACCGTGGTCAACCTCGACGCCCTCGAGTCCTTCGAGGGCGATGAGGTCACACCGGAGACGCTGCGGGCCAAGGGCCTGGTGCACAAGCGGGGGCTGGTGAAGGTGCTGGGTCGCGGGGAGCTGACACGGGCGTTGACCGTGCGGGCCCACGGGTTCTCCTCCTCCGCCGAAGCAGCCATCACCGCTGCCGGAGGTACGGTTGAGGTTCTCCCTCCCCCGTACGGTGACCGGCGCCCGCCTGCCCGGGGGAACGCGCTCACCAACCGCTAGGACCCGTCGCACCGAGCCCAGGAGCCCCGACCGTGCTGACCAGTCTGAAGAACATGTTCAAGGTCGAGGACCTGCGGAACAAGATCTTGTTCACGCTGGTGATCATCGCCCTGTACCGGCTCGGCTCCCACATCCCCACACCCGGCGTCGATTTCGCCGCCGTGCAGCAGCTGGAAGAGCAGGTGCGCTCCGGTGGCGGCGGGGTCCTGGGCTTCCTCAGCTTCTTCTCCGGAGGGGCGCTCACCCGGCTGGCCGTCTTCGGGCTCGGGATCATGCCCTACATCACCGCCTCGATCATCATGCAGGTGCTGGCGGTGGCCATCCCCAAGCTCGAGCAGTGGCAGCAGCAGGGCGCGGTGGGCCAGAAGAAGATCACCCAGTGGACGCGCTACCTGACCGTCGCCCTGGCCCTGCTCCAGTCGACGGGTCTGGCGTTCTTGTTCCACAACGGCGGGGGCGGGCTCTTCGGCGACACCCCCATCGACTTGATCCCCGACTTCACGGTGCCCCGGGTGCTGCTGGTGGTGCTGTCGCTGACCGCCGGCACGGCCCTCATCATGTGGATGGGCGAGCTCATCACCCAGCGGGGGGTGGGCAACGGCATGTCGCTGATCATCTTCGCCTCGGTGGTCAGCACCATCCCCGCCGGTGGCGCCCAGGTCCGTGCCGAGGGAGGCAACTTCACCTTCGGCCTCGTGGTCGTCCTGGCCCTGGCCGTGCTCGTGGCCATCGTCTTCGTCGAGCAGGGACAGCGGCGCATCCCCGTGCAGTTCGCCAAGCGGGTGGTGGGCCGGCGCCAGTTCGGGGGCCAGAGCAGCTACATCCCCCTGAAGGTCAACCAGTCAGGCGTGATTCCGATCATCTTCGCCAGCTCGGTGCTCTACCTGCCGGTGCTGCTCACCAACGTGCTCCCCACCGGGGGATTCTGGGACAGCATCCGCACCTGGATCGACGGCAACCTGCTGACGCCTGACAACTTCATCTACATCACCATCTACGGGCTGATGATCATCTTCTTCGCCTACTTCTACACCGCCATCACCTTCGACCCGGCGAAGCAGGCCGACACCATCCGCAAGCAGGGTGGCTTCATTCCCGGCATCCGGCCCGGCCCCCAGACCGAGCGTCATCTGGCCAAGATCCTGTCCCGCATCACGCTGCCCGGCGCGCTGTTCATCGCCACCGTGGCCCTGTTGCCCACCGTGCTGCTCGCCGTGTACGGCATCCAAGGGTTCGAGGGCTTCGGAGGCATCTCGCTGCTGATCGCCGTGGGTGTCGCCCTGGAGACGATGAAGCAGATCGACAGCCAGCTCATGATGCGCAACTACGAGAGCTTCCTGAAGTAGTGCGCGGGCGAAACCAAGGCTCGGCCGGGCACGCCGACGGGTTCGACGCGCCGGTCGAGACAAGCTCGGCAACGTGAGCGAGGTGCGCGTGGCGCGGAAGTCGGACACCGAAGGCGGGGACGATGCCGGCACCGCGGTGCGTCTGGTGCTGCTGGGACGCCCGGGCGCTGGCAAGGGAACCCAGAGCGCCCGGTTGGCGCGCCACTTCGAGATCCCCCACGTCTCGACCGGGGAGATCCTTCGAGCGGCCGTCCGGGACGAGACCGACGTGGGTGCCCGGGCACGCCGGTACATGGAGTCCGGAGAGCTGCTGCCCGACGACGTGGTCGTGGCCATCGTGGCCGACCGCCTGGCGGCGGACAGCGACGTGATCGGGGGGTTCCTCCTCGACGGCTTCCCCCGTACCGTGGCCCAGGCCGAGGCGCTGCTGGAGGTCACTGCGCCGCGAGGCGTCGACCTCGTCATCGACCTCGACGTTCCCACCGACGTGGTGCTGGGTCGCCTCGCCGGCCGCCGGGTGTGCGAGCGCTGTGGCGCGGACTTCCCCCAGAGCGCCGGCGGCCCCACGCCGAGCGACCGGTGCCCTCGGTGCGGAGCCGAGGTGGCGGCACGGGGAGACGACACCGACGTGACCATCGCCCGACGGCTCGACGTCTACGAATCGCAGACGGCGCCAGTAGCGGCCTGGTTCGCCGAGCGCGACCTGTTGGTGAAGGTGGACGGCATCGGGGACCCCGACGAGGTCACCGCCCGGTT
Source organism: Actinomycetota bacterium (assembly GCA_019348335.1). GTDB lineage: Bacteria > Actinomycetota > Acidimicrobiia > Acidimicrobiales > CADCSY01 > JAHWJR01. The sequence goes on along the minus strand of JAHWJR010000009.1, from coordinate 11,509 downwards.
GCTCCGTACGGTGGAGCGGCGCCGTCAGGAGCGGGACACGGATCGGTAGGGTAGGGCAGCGATGCGACGGAGCCCCGACGAGATCGCCAAGATGCGCAAGGCCGGTCGCGTGGTCGCTGAGATGCACGAGCGCATCCGCGATGCCGTGCGGCCCGGGGTCACCACGCTCCAGCTCGACGCCATCGGGCGAGAGGTCATCGAGCGCAACGGCGCCCGCTCGAACTTCCTCAACTACCACGGTTTCCCGGCAGTGATCTGCGCCTCGCCCAACTCCATGATCGTCCACGGCATCCCGAACGACGACCCGCTCGAGGACGGTGACATCATCTCCATCGACTGCGGGGCGATCATCCAGGGCTACCACGGGGACGCCGCCCACACCTGGCCGGTCGGCACCATCTCGCCGGACGCCGAGAAGCTGCTGCAGGTGACCGAGGAGAGCCTGTGGGCGGGCATCGCCCAGATGCGCGACGGCAACCGGATCTCCGACATCGGCCATGCGGTGCAGACCGTCGCCGAAGGGGCGGGATACTCCGTGGTTCGGGAGTACGTGGGCCACGCCATCGGCACGGCGATGCACGAGAAGCCCGAGGTCCCCAACTACGGGCTTCCGGGGAGGGGCCCGAAGCTGCGGGTGGGCAACGTGTTCGCCGTCGAGCCCATGGTCAACATGGGTGGGCCCGAGACCCAGGTACTGCCCGACGGCTGGGGCGTGGTGACCAGGGACGGTTCCCTGTCGGCCCACTTCGAGCACAGCATCGCCATCACCGACGACGGTCCCGAAGTCCTCACCGTGCCCTGAGGGCTGAGCGGCCTCGACCCTCGTCCTCGCCGGCGGCGTTTGTGGAAGCACCGGTGGAGCGGGCTAGCATGGGCCGCTGGCCTCCTGGCCTCGTCGCGCGACCCGTCCTCGGCGAGGCTGGCAGCGGCTGTCCGTCGTATCTGTCGCCCCGGGGAGGGGTTCGCACTGCCGAAGCCCAAAGAAGACGCGATCGTGCTGGAGGGAAAGGTCACCGAGCCGCTCCCCAACGCGATGTTCAGGGTCGAGCTCGACAACGGTCACGAGGTGCTCGCCCACATCTCCGGGAAGATGCGGATGCACTACATCCGGATCCTGCCGGGGGACCGCGTCCAAGTGGAGCTGACGCCGTACGACCTCACCCGCGGCCGGATCACCTACCGGTACAAGTGATGGAAGTTGGCCGATGAAAGTTCGACCGAGCGTCAAGAAGATGTGCGAGAAGTGCAAGGTGATCCGGCGCCACGGCCGGGTCCAGGTCATCTGCACCAATCCTCGCCACAAGCAACGGCAGGGGTAGCCCATGGCACGCGTGGCAGGTGTTGACATTCCCCGCGAGAAGCGGTTGGAGGTGGCCCTCACCTACATCTATGGCGTCGGTCCGACCCGCGCCCGGCAGGTCTGCGAGGCGGTCGGGGTCGACCCCGGTACCCGCGTCCGCGATCTCACCGACGACGAGGTGGCCCAGGTCCGGAGCTGGGTCGACCAGAACCTCCGGGTCGAAGGTGACCTGCGTCGCGAGGTGTCCACCGACATCAAGCGCAAGATGGAGATCGCCAGCTACCAGGGGCTCCGCCACCGTCGGGGACTGCCTGTCCGGGGCCAGCGCACCCACACCAACGCGCGGACCCGCAAGGGCCCGAAGAAGACCGTGGCCGGCAAGAAGAAGGTGAGGAAGTAGATCCGAGATGGCCAAGCCCAAGCCCGGCGGGCGGCGCCCGCGCCGACGCGAGCGCAAGAACGTCACCTATGGGGTGGCGCACATCAAGAGCTCGTTCAACAACACCATCGTGAGCATCACCGACCCGGCAGGCAACGTCATCGCATGGGCGTCAGCGGGCAACGTGGGGTTCAAGGGCTCCCGGAAGTCGACGCCCTTCGCTGCCCAGATGGCGGCCGAGCAGTGTGCCCGGCGGGCCATGGAGCACGGTGTGCGCCGGGTAGAGGTCCTGGTGAAGGGCCCCGGCTCCGGCCGGGAGACCGCCATCCGGTCGATCATGAGCGTGGGCATCGAGGTGTCCGGCATCAAGGACGTGACGCCGGTGCCGCACAACGGATGCCGCCCGCCCAAGCGCAGGAGGGTCTGATGGCGCGCTACACGGGCCCGGTGTGCCGGCTGTGCCGCCGGGAGAAGATGAAGCTCTTCCTCAAGGGCGCCAAGTGCGACACCATGAAGTGCCCCATCGAGCGCCGTCCGTACCCCCCCGGGGAGCACGGCCGCACCCAGATGCGCCGCAAGGACTCCGAGTACCTGGTCCAGTTGCGGGAGAAGCAGAAGGCTCGCCGGATCTACGGGCTCATGGAGAAGCAGTTCCGGAACCTGTACCAGGAAGCCAACCGCCAGAAGGGCGTGACTGGCGAGAACCTCCTGCGCATGCTCGAGTTGCGGCTCGACAACGTCGTGTTCCGCGCCGGCTGGGGCGCCAGCCGGTCCCAGGCCCGGCAGCTGGTTCGCCACGGCCACGTGAAGGTCAACGGACGTCGGGTCACCATTCCCTCCTACGCTGTGCGCAAGGGCGACGTGGTCGAGTTGGGTGAGCGGGCCAAGGCGATGATCGTCATCCGCCACAACCTGGAGACCCTCGACCGCCAAGTGCCGCCGTGGCTGGAGGGCGCCCCCCAGGGCGCCTCCGTGACCGTGCGTGACGCGCCCATGCGGGAGCACATCGACGTTCCCGTGCGCGAACAGCTCATCGTCGAGCTCTACAGCAAGTAGGAGTCCCGGGTGCCCCGATGGGGCCCCGATGCCAACGAAGCCAGATCGCAAGGAGAGCAACCGAATGCTGGTCATTCAGCGCCCGACCGTCGAGCCCATCGGCGAACCAGAGGGCAATCGTCAGCGGTTCTCCGTGAGCCCTCTCGAGCCTGGCTTCGGTCACACCCTGGGAAACGCCCTGCGCCGCACCCTGCTGTCGTCGATCCCCGGGGCCGCCGTGACCCAGGTGCGCTTCGACGACACCCTGCACGAGTTCTCGACCATCGCCGGGGTCACCGAGGATGTCACCGACATCATCCTCAACCTCAAGGACGTGGTCCTCACCTGCGCTTCCGACGAGCCGGTGACGGTACGCCTCGACGTGCAGGGCCCGGCCGAGGCCACGGCTGGCGACATCCAGACCACAGCCGACGTCGAGGTCCTCAACCCCGACCTCCATCTCGCCACCCTGAACGCCAAGGGGCGGCTCGCCATCGACGTGACGGTCGAGCGGGGCCGTGGCTACGTGTCGGCGGAACGGAACCAGGGCGCGGCCACCATCGGCGTCATCCCTGTCGACTCGGTCTTCTCCCCGGTGCGGCGAGTCACCTTCGTGGTGGAGCCCACGAGGGTCGAGCAGTCGACCAACTTCGACCGGCTGGTGCTCGACATCGAGACCGACGGATCGGTGTCACCTCGCGAGGCGCTGGCCTCTGCCGGCCAGACGCTCCGGTCCCTGGTCGGGCTGGTGGCGGACATGAGCGATGCCGCCTCCGGTCTCGAGCTCGGTGACGTCGGTACGGTCACGTCCGGCTCACCGGACCTCGACTTGCCCATCGAGGACCTCGACCTCTCGGAGCGACCTCGCAACTGCCTCAAGCGGGCCCAGGTCAACACCGTCGGCGAGTTGCTGGAGAAGACCGAAGAGGATCTGCTCACCATCACCAACTTCGGCCAGAAGTCGCTCGACGAGGTGGCTGAGAAGCTGGACGAACGGGGCCTGTCGCTGAGGAGGCGGGAATGAACGTGCCGGGAGCTCCGACCAAGGGGAAGCGCCTGGGCGGATCGAGCGCTCATCAGCGTTCGATGCTCGCCAACCTGGTGGCGTCGCTCGTCGCCGCCGAGGCCATCGTCACCACCGAGGCCAAGGCCAAGGCCCTGCGGCCGGTGGCCGAGAGGGTCATCACCAAGGCCAAGAAGGGCGGCGTCCACCGGCACCGCCAGGTGGTGGCCTTCCTCGGCGACAAAGAGGCGGCGCACAAGCTGTTCGATGAGATCGGTCCGCGCTACGCCGAGCGCAACGGCGGCTACACCCGGATCCTGAAGCTCGGCCCCCGTCATGGCGACAACGCCCCCATGGCGAGGATCGAGCTGGTCTGATCTGAACCCGGTACGGGTCCGCCTCACCGTCGCCTACGACGGTTCGGACTTCTCGGGCTTCGCCCGCAACCCGGGAGTGGAGACGGTGGCGGGCACCCTCGGGGCGGCGCTGCAACGGGCGTTGGGGCATCCCGTCGAGCTGACCTGCGCGGGACGGACCGACGCCGGGGTTCATGCGTGGGGTCAGGTGGTGTCCTTCGACGCCGACCGCGACGTCGCCGACCCGGCCCTGCTACAGCGCTCGGTCAACCGCCAGTGCGGACCCCGGATCGTCGTGCGGGAAGCGTCGATCGCCCCTGAGGGCTTCGATGCCCGCCGGTGGGCCCGGTCCCGGCGCTATCGCTACACCGTGCTCAACCGGCCCGTCGCCGACCCTTTCCTGGCCGCCACCACCTGGCATGTGGAGCAGCCCCTCGACCTCGCCGCCATGCGCCTGGCCTGCGATCCACTCCTGGGCGAGCACGACTTCTCGTCGTTCTGCCGCCGGCCGCGTCCCCCTTCCGGCGAGCGCCCCTCGTTGGTCCGCCGGGTGCTCGACGCCGGCTGGCGCGACCTGGGGGACGGCCTGCTCCGCTTCGAGATCGAGGCCACATCGTTCTGCCACCAGATGGTCCGCAGCGTGGTGGGGACCTTGGTGGAGACGGGCACGGGCAGGAAGCGGGCGGGGGAGGTCCTCGCCATCCGTGACGCACGCGACCGGGCCGCCGCCGGCCAACTGGCGCCGGCCCACGGGCTCTGCCTGTGGGAGGTCCGCTACGGGTGACCGTGTGCGCGAGGCTGTCGCGGTGAGCACTTCGCGTTC
>JAHWJR010000009.1:0-6513 GCA_019348335.1 Actinomycetota bacterium | reverse complement strand
GGTCCGCTACGGGTGACCGTGTGCGCGAGGCTGTCGCGGTGAGCACTTCGCGTTCGACTGGCCTGGGAGAGACCCCACCGCGCCTGCTGGTCGCGCTCGCCCTCGTCGCCGCCGCCGCCCTGACGCTCCTCGCCGTGCTGGTGACCATGCCGACCATCTCCCCGGAGGACTTCAACTTCGTCCACTTCGGCTTCCTCGATCGCGTGCAGATCGGCACCCGCCTGCTCGAGGTCCCCGTCCTCCTGCTGGTGCCCGTCGCCGTGCTGCTGGCCCGCCTGGTCGAGCGGGGCGCCGGAGGCGCCCCGCCGATGGCGCGGACGGTGCTGGCGTCGGCCACGGTGGTCGGGACGGCGCTGGCGTTGTTCGTGTTCCTCCGGCTGGTGGCCCACCTCGGGGGCCAGGAGTATCTGGTCAGCCCCATGCCCAAGGTCGGGAGCCTGTTCTACGACCTGGGAGGACTGCTGGTCGCCGTCACCGGTCCTTACTGGGCGTACTACGAGCTGCAGCGGACGCGATCTGGCGGCGATCCGGCGGCGGGGGGCGGCCCGAGCGGACGACCGTCGTTCCCGCCTCCACCACCGGACCCACCCGGCACCTCGCCGCCGCCGGCGCGCCGTTGAAATTGCCGGGTCTCGGGTGCCGCCCGTAGGCTTGGCGCTCCACGTATGCCCGCCGACTGGGAGTAGTTCCCCGTGCCCACCTTCGCACCAACGCAGACCGACATCACCCGCGCCTGGCATGTGGTCGATGCCGACGGCCTGGTGCTGGGTCGCCTGGCCACCGAGGTGGCCCGCCTGCTCCGAGGCAAGCACAAGCCGATCTACGCCCCCAACGTCGACACCGGCGACCACGTCATCGTGGTGAACGCCGACAAGGTGGTGCTCACCTCCGACAAGGCGCAGAAGAAGATCGTCTACCACCACACCGGGTACCCGGGGGGCATCCGCAGCCAGCGCTACGACGACTTCCTCGCCCGCAAGCCCGAGGAGGCGGTGCGCAAGGCCGTTCGAGGCATGCTCCCGAAGAACTCGCTGGGTCGGTCCATGCTGCGCAAGCTCAAGGTGTACGCCGGACCCACCCATCCCCACGCCGCCCAGTCCCCCTCGCCGCTCGACCTCTCCGCCGCCCGGCGTGAGCCGCCGGCGCCCGCCCGGAAGGAGGCCTGAGCATGGCCGGAAAGCCCCTCGTCCAGTCCACCGGTCGCCGCAAGCAGGCGGTGGCCCGCGTCCGTCTCCGGCACGGGGAGGGCGCCATCACCGTCAACCGCCGTTCGATCGAGGACTACTTCCCCTCCGAGACGCACCGCATGATCGCCACCGAGCCGCTCCGGTTGACCACCACGGCCGAGGCCTACGACGTCGACGTGACCATGGACGGCGGCGGCACGACCGGGCAGGCGGGGGCGCTCCGCCTCGGGATCGCCCGGGCGCTGGTCGCACTCGATCCCGATCTGCGGACGACGCTCAAGCGAGCCGGCTTCCTCTCTCGGGACGCCCGCGAGAAGGAGAGCAAGAAGTACGGGCTGAAGAAGGCCCGCAAGGCACCGCAGTACTCCAAGCGCTGACTTGGCACTGCGTTTCGGGACCGACGGGGTCCGCGGGCGCGACACCGAGCTGACCCCGGAGTGGGTCGCCGCCCTGGGTCGGGCGGCCGCTTCGGCGTTGGGGGGCGAGCGCTTCGTCATCGGGCGCGACACCCGCCGCTCCGGACCGATGATCGAGTCGGCCCTGGCCGCCGGACTGGCCGCCTCGGGGGTCGACGTCGAGCGCCTGGGTGTCGTGCCGACCCCGGCAGTGGCCTGGCTCTCGGCGACCGAGAATGTGCCCGGGGTCGTCATCTCTGCCTCCCACAACCCGTACACCGACAATGGGGTGAAGCTGTTCGCACCCGGTGGTCGCAAGCTCGCGGAGGAGGTGGAGCTCCGCCTGGAGGGTGAGCTGGAGCGCCTGCGGGCGGGCGGGCCGGCCTCGTCAGCCGGCGGCACCGCCATCGGGACGGTGACCGATCGAGACGTGAGCGCCGCCTACACCCAGGCGCTCGTCGGCCTGCTCGAGGGTCGCCGCCTGGACGGGCTGTCGATCGTGCTCGACCCGGCCAACGGAGCGGCATCGGCGGTCGGTCCCGAGGTCCTGCGTCGGCTCGGCGCCGACGTCCGAGTGATCCACGCCGAGCCCGACGGGCTCAACATCAACGCCGGCTGTGGCTCGACCGCCCCCGGCGAGCTGTGCCGGACGGTGGTGGCGACGGGAGCCGACCTGGGGCTGGCCCTCGATGGCGACGCCGACCGGGTGCACGCCGTCGACCACCGGGGCGAGCTCGTCGACGGTGACCAGCTCCTCGCCATGTTCGCCCTCGACCTCCGCCGGCGGGATCACCTCCGGGACGCCACCGTGGTGGTCACGGTGATGACCAACCTGGGGTTCCGCCGGGCCATGGCCGAGCACGGCGTCACCACGGTCGAGACGCCGGTGGGCGACCGGCACGTCCTGGCCGCCCTCGAACGGGGACAGTGGTCGCTCGGCGGCGAGCAGTCCGGCCACATCATCTTTCGCGACCTGGCCACCACCGGTGACGGCGTGCTCAGCGGCGTGCTCCTGGCCGACCTGGTCCGCCGTGCCGGACGACCGCTGGCCGAGCTCGCCGCCGCGGCCATGACCCGGCTGCCCCAGGTGCTGAGGGGCGTCGCCGTCGAACGCCGGCCCGAAGTGCTCCCGGAGGCGGTGGCGGCTGAGGTCGCCACCGTGGAGGCCGAGCTCGGCGGCAGCGGTCGGGTGCTGGTCAGACCCAGTGGGACCGAACCGATGGTGCGGATCATGGTGGAGGCGCCGACGCCCGCTCAGGCCGAGGACGCCGCCGAGCGCCTGGTTGCCGCCGTCGAGCGGGCCTGCACCGCACCCGCTGGTTCCGAACCTCGCTGAGGCCGGCCAGGAACCACCCACTACCCTGCCCTCCCATGTGCGGCATCATCGCCGTGGTCCGCCGCCCCTCGGAGCGCACCCCGCCAACCCCCGACGAGATCGGTGCCGCCCTGGGCCAGGCCGAGGCGGCGCTGGCCGACGTCGATCTCGACCGGCCCGAGGCCATCGAGCAGCTGGCCGGGGCCCTGGAGTCGCTCGACGGTCTGCTGGGCGGCACCGCCGGCCTGCAGTGCCTCATCGCCTCTCCCGACGTGGCCGCCCAGCTCGCCACCGCCCTGGCCCGGTTCGAGGGCGAGACCCAGCGCCTCGACCGCGAGGTCGACGCCGAGGTGCTGGCCATGTCCGGGGACGTACTCGAGGCGCGCAACGCCGCCCTGGTGCGACTCAAGGACGTGGTGTGGGCCCTGGCCCACGATCGCCTGGCGGCCGCCACCGCCGTGGCCGACCTGGCGGGGAGCGGCCCCGGTCCCGCCGCGGTGGAGGCCTTCGCCTCGGTGCAGGCGGCATTGGCCGCCCTCGACCGCCTGGAGGTGCGGGGCCGAGACTCCGCCGGTCTGCACCTGCTGGTCGCCGGACACGGCCTCGACCTCGACGGGCCCGAAGTGGCCGCCCTGGCGGCGGAGCGCCTCGCCGACCCGCTGTTCACGTCGGGGGCGGTGCGGACACCCTGCGGGAACCTGAGCCTGGTCTACAAGGCGGCGGCCGAGATCGGCGAGCTGGGGGACAACACCCGGGCCCTGCGGGCGGCCATCCGGGAGGATGCCCTCCTGCGGCGGGCCGTTGCCGCTCCGACCGCTCGGGTCACCGTGCTGGGTCACACCCGGTGGGCGAGCGTCGGCATCGTCTCGGAGGCCAATGCCCACCCGCTCAACCACGAGGAGCAGGATCTCGCCGGCGGGCCCTACGTCACCATCGCCGTCAACGGGGACGTCGACAACCACGCCGACCTGCACCAGCGTTGGGGGTTGCGTATCCCGCCGGAGATCACCTGCGACACAAAGGTGGTGCCCGCCCTGGTCTCCCGCCGGATGGCCGACGGGTTCTCCGAGGAGGATGCCTTCCGGGCCACGGTGGCGAGCCTGGAGGGGTCGCTGGCCATCGCCGCCAGCACGGCGGAGCACCCCGAGCACCTGCTGCTCGCCCTGCGCGGAAGCGGGCAGGCGCTCTACGTCGGCCTGGCCGACGATGCCTACGTGGTGGCCAGCGAGCCCTACGGGGTGGTGGGGGAGACCCGCCGGTACCTGCGGATGGACGGTGGCGCCGGCGTCGGTGCCGACGGACGCCCGGGACAGGTCATCGTGCTCGACGGCTCCCGGGCGGGGACGGTCGCCGGCGTGGCCCGCACCGCCTACGACGGCACCCCGCTGCCCGTCGACGAGGACGACATCCAGACCGCCGAGGTCACCACCAGGGACATCGACCGGGGCGAGTTCCCCCATTACCTGCTCAAGGAACTGTCCGAAGCCCCCCGCTCGCTGGCCCGCACCACCCGCGGCCGCATCCACGAGGAGAACGGCCGCTTCACCGTCGTGCTCGGCGAGGACGTGCTGCCGCCGGCGCTGCGGCGATCGCTCGCCGAGGGCGCCATCCGCCGGGTGCTGGTGATCGGCCAGGGGACGGCAGCGGTGGCCGGCCAGAGCGTCGCCACCGCTGTCGCCGAGGCGTGTGCCCGGTCTCCGCTGCGGGTGGAGGCGGTGCTCGCCACCGAGCTGTCGGGCTTCGGGCTCGACGACGACATGTCCGACGCGCTGGTGGTGGCCGTGAGCCAGTCGGGCACCACGACCGACACCAACCGCACGGTCGACCTGGTACGGGCTCGGGGGGCCCCGGTCGTGGCCATCGTCAACCGCCGCAACAGCGACCTGGTGGAGAAGGCCACCGGCGTGCTGTACACCTCCGACGGGCGCGACGTGGAGATGAGCGTCGCTTCCACCAAGGCCTTCTACGGCCAGGTGGCAGCTGGGTTCCTCCTCGGCGAGGGCATCGCCGACGTGCTGGACTGTGCCGACCGGGCCCGCAGCTCGGAGCTGCTCGAGGGGCTGCGCCGGCTCCCGGCCGCCATGGAGACGGTGCTGGCCCAGCGGCCGTCCGTGGCCGAGGCCGCCTCCCGCCACGCGCCGTCCCGCCGGCACTGGGCGGTGGTGGGCAACGGGCCCAACCGCATCGCCGCCGAGGAGGTGCGGATCAAGCTCTCGGAGCTGTGCTACCGGTCCATCGCCTGCGACGGCACCGAGGACAAGAAGCACATCGACCTCTCCTCCGAACCGCTGGTGCTGGTGTGCGCCGCCGGGCTGTCCAAGCCCAACGCCGACGACGTGGCCAAGGAGGTGGCGATCTACCGGGCCCACCGGGGCGCGCCGGTCGTGATCGCCACCGAGGGCCAGCAGTTCCCCGCCGCCCTGGCCACCATCACCGTGCCCGAGGTCCACCCCTCGCTGGCGTTCGTGCTCTCGGCCATGGCCGGGCACCTGTTCGGCTACGAGGCGGCCCTGGCCATCGACGCCTCGGCTCGTCCCCTGCGGGAGGGCCGGGCCGCGGTGGAATCGGCCCTGGCCGGCCGGGACGGCCGCCAGGACGAGGGTCTGCTCGACCGGCTGCGCCCCGAGCTGGACCACGTCGCCCGCCGCGTGCTCGACGGCCTGCGCAGTGGCGCCTACGACGGCGCCCTCACGCCGGGCACGGCCGTGCAGCTGGCCCTGCTGCTGCGCTACTCGACGGGGATCCTGCCGCTGGAGGCCTACGAGCTCGACTTCGGCAAGGTCGGCCTGCCCAGCGTCGTGGTGGGCGACCTCACCAACGCACTGACGCTCGGCATCGACGAGCTGACCCGTCCGGTCGACGCCATCAAACACCAGGCCAAGACCGTCACCGTGGGCATCTCGCGCTCCGAGGACGCGCTGCTGGAGGCGCCGCTGGTCCAAGCCGTGCTCGAGGTGGGGGTGGGCACCGACCGCCTCGGTTACCGGTCCCTGCGCACCCTTGCCGCCCTGGGCCCGGCCGTCGCCGAGGTCACCGGCCACACGCACTACCGCATCGAGGGCAACGTCGCCGACGGCACCGCCACGCTGCACGTGCTGGACAAGGGCGGCGTCGCCGCCGGGTTGCGGTCCCGGGCCGAGGACGACCCTGCGCTGCGGGGCACCAAGCACCGGGTGGCCGCCCAGCGCCAGGTCACGGTGGCCGTGGGGGCCAGCGACGGGCGGACGGTGCTGATGGTCCCCGAGGTCAAGGACAACTCGGTCTGCGGCCTGGCGTTGCTGCACGTGCGCCCCGCCGGCCGGCTGCCGGCGGACCAGGCGCGAGCCGTGCTCGAGGGCTATCAGGGGCGCTACGCCGCCCTGGCCGACGCGGTGACCGAGACCGAGCCGGTCTTCCGTGACGAGGTGCTGGCCGAGGTCCCCATCGTCGAGTTGCTGACCACGCCCGTCCACGTCCTGGCCGAGCGGTGGCGGGCCCGCTGAGGGGCCCCCGCACGCCTGGTTCTTTGTCGGCTGGACCACCGTGGCGGTGGGCCACCCGACAAAGAACGGGAGGGTGGGAGGCGTGATCGGCATCGGGACCGACCTGGTGGAGATCGAGCGGTTCCGCCTCGCCC
>JAHWJR010000302.1 GCA_019348335.1 Actinomycetota bacterium | reverse complement strand
CGCATGGCGCAGGGGGTGCCCGTTCGGTGACGGCGCTGCGGACCTGGGCGCTGCGGCACGCCATGGGCCGCCTGCGCATCACCGACGACATCGTCCGTCACCTCTCGACCTTCCAGCGGCTGGGCGAGACCCTCGAGGTCCAGCTCCCGGGCGAGTTGCTGCCGGTGGGTGCCCGCACCGTGTTCCGCGCCGTACGGACCCGGGCGGCGGCGCAGCTGGGCGTCGACTGGGTGTGGCCGCACTGGCTCGAGCGCCAGCTGGACCCGCGCTCTGCGGCGTTCACGCCACGAGGGCACCTGCCGCTGCTCGCCAACGTGACCAACCGCAACTGGACCATGGTCGGCAACCTCGGCTCGTCGAGGGAGGCGATCGTCGATCCCCGGGGCCTGCTCACGCCGTGGTTCGACGGCTGGTCGCTCGACTGGTGGGTGGGGGCGGCCGACGGGTGGCACTTCCCGTCACGGGCGGCGTCGGTCGACCAGCGTCTCGTCGAGGGCCGCCCGGTGGTGGAGACGACGATGCCCGTCCCCGGTGGAGAGGCGGTCGAGCGTCTCTACGCCATCCGTGCCGAAGAGGAGCTGGTGGTGGTCGAGGTTGCCAACCGCTCCTCGACTCCGCTCACCGTCGCCCTGGCCGTTCGCCCCTACAACCCCGAGGGCCTGGCGGTGGTCGAACGGATCGGCGTGGCCGGCAACACGGTCACGGTGGACGGGCGGCCGGCCCTGCTGCTGCCGGGTCGCCCGGAGGGGCTGGCCGGCTCGACCTTCGAGCAGGGCGACGTGGTGGAGACCGTCGTCGCCGGCCGAGCCGGCAACGTCCTTCCGTCGCTGCGCTGCGAGGTCGGTCTGGCCCAGGCCGCCTTCGTGTTCCCCCTCGGGGAGGGCGCCGTGCTCCGGGCCGCCGTCCCCCTCATGTCGCCGGCCCGCACCCGGCGGCGTGGGCTCACCCGCCGGCGGGTGGAGCGGGCGGTGCGCCTCAGCGCCCCCCTCCCCACCAGCGACACCGTGGCCGGCGGCTGGAGGAACGCGCTGGGACGGGGGCTGCGGCTCGAGCTACCGCCGGGGTCGCTGGCCGACGCGGTGGAGGCCAACCGCGCCTTCCTCCTGCTGTTCCACGACGGTGACGACGTCACGCCGGGGCCCTACACCTACCACCGGTTCTGGTTCCGTGACGCTGCCTATCTCCTCGCCGCCCTGGACCGCTACGGCTTCCACTCCGAGGTCACCCAGGTGCTGCGGTCGTACCCGAGCCGCCAGCATCACGACGGCTTCTTCTTCAGCCAGCGCCAGGAATGGGACGCCAACGGCGCCGCCCTGTGGGCCATCGCCGAGCACTGGCGACTGACCCGGGACGCCGACCTGGTCCGCGAGCTGGCGCCGGCGGTGGCCCGGGGGGTGCAGTGGATCGAGAAGAAGCGCCACTCGAAGCGACGGCGCAAGGACCCCGCCCTCGACGGGCTCATGCCGGCGAGCATCTCGGCCGAACACCTGGGACCGTTCGACTACTACTACTGGGACAACTTCTGGTCATTGCGGGGCCTGCTCGACGGGGCCGAGCTGCTGAGCGTGGCCGGCGACGAAGAGGCTGCGGCCCAGGCGTTGCAGTGGGCGAAGGCGTTCCGGGGCGACCTCGACACGTCCGTGGCCCTGGCCGCCGAGCGACTGGACCTGGACACTCCCGTCATCCCCGCCGGCCCCCGCCGGCGCGTCGACCCCGCCCTCATCGGGTCCCTGGTGGCGTGCTCCCCGTTGGGGTTGCTGCCGCCCGACGATCCGGCGATCCACGCCACGGCGGAGGCAGTTCGCCGGCGCTTCTGCTTCGGTCCCGCGTTCTTCCAGGGCATCAGCCACACCGGCTACGGCACGTACCTCACCCTGCAGCTCGCCTTCGTCGAGCTGGCCGCCGGCGACCGCCGAGCCCTGGAGCGCCTGCAGTGGATGGTGGAAGCAGCCACGCCCACGTTCACCTGGCCCGAGGCCATCCATCCCCGCCTCGGCGGCGGCTGCATGGGCGACGGGCACCACGGGTGGGCGGCGGCCGACTTCCTCTCCCTGGTGCGCAGCCTGCTGGTGCGCGAGGTCGAGGGCGGCCTGGTGCTGTGCTCCATGCTTCCGCAGGAGTGGCACGGAAAGCCCCTCGGCGTGCGCGACGCTCCCACCCATTCGGGCCTGCTTTCGTTCACGGTCGGCGGCGAGGAGGGGCGGCGAGTGCTGAGCTGGCAGCTCGAGCCCCACCCCGACG
>JAHWJR010000301.1 GCA_019348335.1 Actinomycetota bacterium | reverse complement strand
CGGCCAGCAACCTGGAGAAGGATCCGGGGGAGTGGGTCACCGGGGACGAGGCCATGACGGCGGCGCAGGCGTCGTACCTGGAGACGCTCAGCCAGGAGGCGGGCGAGGAGTTCGACCCGTCGTTGAGCAAGGCGGCGGCGTCACGGCGCATCGACGAGCTGCAGGAGCGCACGGGGCGGGGCCGGTAGGGTTGGCGCCGATGGAAGAGCGCCCCCCTCCCGACCCGAGCAAGCTGCTGGCCACCTGGATGGAGTGGGAGAAGGGCGGAGAGACCCCCGGGCGCATCATCGCCAACCTCAAGACCGGCGGCATGCGCGAGCTGCTCGAGCAGCTGGTCGCCGTGCAGAAGGAGCAGCAGGCGAGCAGCTGAGCGGCGCTTCCGGCTCGTCAGGAGCCGGAGAACACCGCCACCAGCACGGGGGCGACGACCAGGGCGGGTAGGAACGAGCCCACCCGCAGGTCCTTGATCTGCAGCAGGCGCAGGCCGATGCCGATGATCAGCAGCCCTCCGGTCGCCTCCAGCTCCTCGATCATCCGCCCGCTCAGCAACGCCTCGCCGGCGATGGCCCCGAGCACGGTGAGTCCTCCCTGGACGACCAGCACCGACAGGGCGGCGAAGCCCACACCGATCCCGTAGGCCGCGGCGAAGACCACCGCGACCACGCCGTCCAGGGCCGACTTCACCAGCAGCAGCTCGCTGTCGCCCCGGATGCCGTCCTGGAGGGAGCCCACGATGGCCAGCGCCCCGACGCAGAAGGTCAGGGTGGCCAGGACGAACCCCTCCACGAACGTGGACGCTTCGCCGACATCGCCGCCGCGGGATCCCAGCCGGCGGAACCGGTCCCCGAGCCCGGCGAGGCGATCCTCGATGCCCGTCACCTCGCCGAGGAGGCCGCCGATGACCACGGCCACGACCGGGAAGGCGGCGTTGCCGGTCTCCAGGAAGCTGGCCGTGCCCACGCCGAGGGTGGCCAGGCCGATGCCGGCGAGCACCGTGGTCCGCACCTGCTCACGGAGACGGGACCCGGCCACCAGCCCCAACGCCGTGCCGGCGAGGATGGTGACGATGTTGACCAAGGTCCCGAGGCCGCGCACGGGGCGACGGTAGACTGATCGCTTCCAGCGGGCGCGAGGCGAAGGGGCGAAGTTGCCGGAGATCGAGATCGGGATCGGGAAATCGGGCCGTCAGGCCTACGGGTTCGACGACATCGCCATCGTGCCCAGCCGGCGGACCCGCGACCCGGAGGACATCGACATCTCGTGGGAGATCGACGCCTTCCGCTTCGACCTGCCGCTCATGGGTGCGGCCATGGACGGCGTGGTGAGCCCGGCCACCGCCATCGAGATCGGGCGCCTCGGGGGGGTGGGGGTGCTCAACCTCGAGGGCCTGTGGACCCGCTACGAGGACCCGGAGCCGCTGTTCGACGAGATCGCCGCCCTGCCCACCGAGAAGGCGACCCTGCGCATGCAGGAGCTCTACGCCGAGCCGATCAAGCCCGAGCTCATCGTGCCCCGCATCCGCCAGATCCGAGACGCCGGCGTGGTGTCGTGCGCCTCGGTGACCCCCCAGCGCACCGAGGCCTTCGCCCCCTACCTCCTCGAGGCCGAGCTCGACCTGCTCGTCATCCAGGGCACGGTCGTGTCCGCCGAGCACCAGTCCAAGACCTCCGAGCCCCTCAACCTGAAGCGCTTCGTGCGCGAGCTGCCGACCCCCGTGGTGGTCGGCGGCTGCGCCTCCTACCAGGCCGCCCTGCACCTGATGCGCACGGGCGCGGCCGGGGTCCTCGTGGGCGTGGGGCCCGGCAACGCCTGCACCAGTCGGGGCGTGCTGGGCATCGGCGTCCCCCAGGCCACCGCGGTGGCCGACGCCAAGGGGGCCCGCATGCGCCACCTCGACGAGACCGGCGTGTACTGCCACGTCATCGCCGACGGGGGGATGAGCACCGGCGGCGACATCGCCAAGGCCATCGCCTGCGGGGCCGACGCGGTGATGATCGGATCGCCCCTCGCCGCCGCCGTCGAGGCGCCCGGGCACGGCTACCACTGGGGGATGGCGACGTTCCACCCCACCCTGCCGAGGGGCGCTCGGGTCCAGGTCGGCGTGCGGGGGACCCTCGAGGAGATCCTCGTCGGTCCGGCCCGGGAGAACGACGGCCGGGTCAACTTGTTCGGCGCCCTGCGCACGTCCATGGCCACCTGCGGCTACGAGACGGTCAAGGAGTTCCAGAAGGCCGAGGTCATGG
>JAHWJR010000300.1 GCA_019348335.1 Actinomycetota bacterium | reverse complement strand
ACCGCTCGCCGGCGAGCGCGCTCGGCCGCCTTCTTGGTCCGCCAGGCGACCGAGGGCTCACCCTCGGTGTCGAACATGGCGAGCACGAGGCCGCCGAGGATCCCGACGTTCTTCAGGAACTGCGTCTGTTGCTGGGCCCGCGCCGCCGGGTCGTCCTCTTCCCAGAAGGAGTGGCCGGCCAGCGTGGTGGGCACCAGGGAGCCGGCCAGCGCCGCGGCGGCCAGCCGGGGGAACCGGCCCAGCGCCAGCAGCAGGCCGGCCACCACCTGCACCCCGGCGTTGCACTTCACCAACTGCTCGGTGTCGTCGACCGGGAGCGATTCGGTCACCTGGGGAGGGAGCGACTCCGCCATGGCCACGCGGGGGCCGGGATTGCGCAGCGTGTCGATGCCGCTGTTGACGAACACCGCCGCCAGCAGGGGCCGGGCGATCCGACTGGTGAGGCTCATCGGCATGGTCCAGTAGATGTGGTCACCCGCCCGTCCTACCCGAGTCGAAGAGCAGCACAACCACCGGCGCCTGACGGCGGCTCGCGTGGCTCAGGTCTGGCCGATGCGCATCCCGCCGCTCATGGTGCCGTGCTCGGGGAGCGTCACGGTGCAGGGCACGTCGGGCACACCGCACTCCGGGCAGCTGATGGCGATGTTGAGCAAGGTGCCGAGCACCTCTTCGTGGTCGGGGAACTCGTGCCCGGGGCCGGCGTCGACCCGAGTGAAGAGCTGCCCGAAGCGGTCGGCCACGGCCACCACCGGCTCGCCGCCGGACGAGAGCAGGGAGCACAGGGTGCCGTCGTCGACCACGGCCGGGACCGGCAGCGAGGCCGCTCCCCGCCACTGCGGCCCCACCACGGCCACCACGTCGGCCTTCTCGACGCTGAACCGGTCGGCGATGTCGGCCAGCGCCGCCAGGTGGGCGCCGCAGTCGTCGCACGGCTCAGGATGGGTGAGCACCAGCACGTGCGAGCGCTTCCGATTGGGACCGACGGGCGCGGAACCGTCGCCGGCGAGGAGCGGCAGCCGGCGGGCGGGAAGGAGGTCACCGGGTTGCAGCAACGTGGGCATGTTCCCCGGTATAGCGGCCGTGCGGCATCCTGACGACCGTGGACGGACACGTGCTCGTGGTCGCCTGGTACCTGGAGATGACCGACGCCACCCAACTCCGGCCGGCTGGCCCACCCCGCGTCGACGCCCGCTTCCGGCTGGCAGCCCCGGACCCGGTGTCGAGCCGGCGGTTCTACGAGGAGGTGGGCACGGACTGGTCGTGGACCGATCGCCGGTGTTGGAGCACGCAGCAGTGGGAGGCGTGGGTCGGCGGGCCCGGCTACGAGATGTGGGTGGCAGAGGTGGCCGGCGAGCCGGTCGGCTACCTGGAGCTCGACGGCGGTCCGGGAGGCGACGTGGACGTGGCCTACCTCGGCATCCTCCCCGGCTTCACCGGGCTGGGGCTCGGCGGGTCGCTGCTCACCGCCGGCGTGGACCGGGCGTGGCGGCGGGGCGCCGACCGGGTCCGGGTGCACACCTGCAGCCTCGACGCCCCCCACGCCCGGGCCAACTACCTGGCCCGGGGCTTTCGTGTCTACGACTTCGTGGTGCAAAGGAGCCAGCGGGCGCCGAGCGCCGCTGGCAAGGCGGGGCCCGGGGAAGCACGGGAGCTCAGCCGCCGGGTCGCCCCACCTCCCGCAAGCTGGCGCCGGGGACCGGATAGGGCTGCACCCGGTCGCGCCACGCCCGGGAACCCTCGATCGCCCGCTTGACCAGTTCGGTGGAGAAGTCGGCGGCGCCGTGGGCAGCGGTGGACAGGTCGATCAGCAGCTTGCCCTTGAGGAACGGCGCACCGCGGCGATCGCCCCAGCGCCCGTAGCGCACCCGGTGCCCCAGGGTGAGCTCCCACGGCCCGAGCACGAGCCAGCGGGCGCCGGGCACGTCGTGGATCACCAGGTAGCCGCCTCCGCCCTGCCACACCACCCGGCGGTACACCGTCTCGTCGACGATGAACAGGTCGCGCTCGGACAGCTCCGGCCACAGCTCCTGGACGCCCCGGGAGTAGCGCTGCCGCTTCTCCTTGACGTCCAGGGTCACCGGCATGCCACGGAAGTGGAAGGAGAAGTCGAGCTCGAAGCCGGCCGTGCGGTCTTCGACGGCGTGGAGGCTCGGGTCTCGGCGGAGCTCCTCGGCCACGAACGCCTCGACGGCGCGAGCGCCCGAGAGGTCCCGCCCCCAGTCCTCCTGCCGCCGGGCCCGCGCCATCCCCGCAGG
>JAHWJR010000092.1 GCA_019348335.1 Actinomycetota bacterium | reverse complement strand
TTGTCGGGCGGTCACACGTCACCGGCACTCGGCGACCGCCGTAGTCAGCTTGGTGTCCCTCCCGGGTCGCTGACTCCCCGGAAGGTGAGCCCCGCTGGATGACGCCCGGTTCCGCTCCGCAGGGCCGGGAGCGGGAGGACGTCGCTCAAGCTACTTACGCAGCGAGAGCGAGGTTGCCGTTGTCGTTGGCATTTATGGTTGGTTCCCGGCTCTTTAACGTGGTTCCGGGGACCACGGCTCGCTTCTCTGGTCTCGACCACCGAAGTCGAAACCCTTCACCCCCAAGAGGGTGCTGAGCATCCTACCCGCCAGCAGGTGAACGACCACGGGGCGACGGTCAGCGGCCGGGGCGGGCGGCCATGGCCCGGTCGACGTCGCGGCGGATGTCCCGCTCGGCGATGGCCCGACGCTTGTCATGGCGCTTGCGGCCCCGGGCCAGCCCCAGCTCGACCTTGGCCCGGGAACCGTTGAAGTACACCGAGAGGGGGACGAGGGTCAGGTGCTCGGCCTCGAGGCGCCGGCGGATCTCGTCGATCTGGTGATGGCGCAGGAGGAGCTTGCGGAGCCGCTCCGGGTCGTGGCCGTCGACGCCGTGGCTGTGGGCGTAGGGGGCGATGTGCACCCCCTTCAGCCAGGCCTCGCCGTCGGCGACGTAGGCGTAGCTGTCCTTGAGCTGCACCTTGGCGGTGCGCAGCGACTTCACCTCGCTGCCCTTGAGCACGATGCCGGCCTCGTAGGTGTCGAGGATGTCGTAGTCGTACCGGGCTCGGCGGTTGCTGGCCACCACCTTGGTCCCGGACCGGGCGCCGGCCTTGGTGTCAGTGCGGGCCACGTGGCGAGGGTACCCTCGCCGGTCGTGCTCCGGCTGCGGCGCCAGCAGTGGATCGAGATGGTCGCCCACGGCCTCGACTGCCTTCCCGAGGAGGCCTGCGGGCTCCTCGTCGGCCGCCCCGACGGCTCGGTCGAGGCGTTCCGGCCCTGCACCAACACCGACCGGTCGGCCCGGACCTACGCCATCGACGGCCGGGAGATCCTGCGGGTGGAGCGTGACCTCGACGCATCGGGGAACGGCCTCGAGGTCGTGGGCGTGATGCACACCCACACCCACACCGACGCCTATCCCTCGCCGACCGACGTGGAGCGGGCCGCCCTGCTCGCCAGCTGGCACTTCCTCATCGTGTCGCTGCGTCATCCCGAACCGGTGGCCCGCTCGTACCGCATCTCGGACGGCGAGGTCGCCGAGGAACGGATCGAGCTCGTCGTTCGGTAGAATCCCCAGCGATCCAGTCGACTTTTCCCGGAGGCCCCAGTGCCGGTCAGCGTCCGCCTTCCCACTGTCCTTCGCACCCATGCCGGCGGCCTCTCCGAGGTGTCCGCCGAGGGGGCGACGATCGGCGAGGTCGTCGACGACGTGGTTCGCCAGTTCCCCGGGACCGCCAACCACCTGAAGGCGCCCGACGGTGCGTTGCACCGGTTCGTCAACGTGTACCTGGACGACGAGGACGTGCGCTACCTCGGCGGCCTCGACACTCCCGTGAGCGACGGCGCCGAGGTCTCCATCGTCCCCGCCGTGGCCGGCGGGACCGGCTGAGGGCCGGGCCCGCGTGGCCCCCTACGACTCGGTCCTCGACCTCATCGGCAACACGCCGCTGGTCGACGTCTCCGCCCTCAGCCCCTCGCCGGGCGTGCGCATCCTGGCCAAGCTCGAAGGTCAGAACCCGGGCGGTTCGGTCAAGGACCGGGCGGCCAAGGCCATGATCGAGGAGGCCGAGAAGGAGGGGCTGCTGCATCCCGGCTCGGTGGTGCTCGAGTCGTCGTCGGGCAACACCGGGATCGCCCTGGCCATGATCTGCCGGGTGCGGGGCTACCGCCTGGTCGTGGTGCTTCCCGAGAACGTCTCCGTCGAGCGCCGCCAGCTGCTCGAGGTCTGGGGCGCCGAGATCGTCCCGTCGCCAGGGGAGGAGGGTTCCAACGGGGCCCTGCGGGGGGCCCGGGCGCTGGCCGCCGAGCACCCCGACTGGTACTTCCCCTACCAGTACGGCAACCCCGCCAACCCCAAGGCGCACTACGAGGGGACGGGCCCGGAGATCTGGCGCGACTGCCCCGAGGTCACCCACTTCGTCGCCGGGCTGGGGACCGCCGGCACCCTCATGGGGGTGGGCCGGTTCCTGAAGGAACGCAACCCGGCCGTGCAGCTGTGGGCGGTCGAGCCGCCGGCCGGCGAGATGGTCGACGGTCTGCGCAACCTCGACGACGGCTTCGTCCCGCCGGTCTTCGTCGACAACGGTGGGGCCGAGCTGCTCGACCGCAAGATGATCGTGCGGGCGCGCGAGTCGATCGAGTGGACCCGGCGGCTCACCGAGGTGGGGATCTTCGCCGGCATCTCCTCGGGCTCGGCCATGGCCGCCGCCGCCCGGGGCGCCGCCCAGCTCGACGAGGGGGTCATGGTCACGCTGGTGGCCGACGGCGGCTGGAAGTACCTCTCCACCGGTGCCTGGACCGCCGATCTCGACGAGGTGACCGAACGAGCGACCCGCCTCATCTACTTCTGACGCCGTGACCGGCGCGCTGGGGTTGGCCTCGGGGCTCGTGCTGGCCGCCGCCGAAGGCGGCGACGACGAGCTGGCCGAGGCGTTGGAGGGCGTCACCACGGGCAACTGGCTGCGCGCCTTGACCATCTTCGTGGCCGCCATCGTGCTCAGCCAGCTGGTCAAGCGCCTCACCGCCTCGTTCGTCCAGCGGGGCGACGGCGCCCGCCTCGCCGCCCAGCTGGTGGGCCGGGTGGTCGGCGGCCTGGTGGTGGTGGGCGGCCTCGTGTACGCCCTCCAGGTCCTCGGCGTCCGCCTCGCGCCCGTGCTCGGCGCCCTGGGGATCGGCGGCCTGGCCCTGGCCTTCGCCGCCCAGACCATCCTCGAGAACCTCTTCGCCAGTGTCCTGCTCCAGTCCCGCCGGCCGTTCCGGCGGGGCGACCAGATCGAAACCAACGACATCGAGGGCACGGTCGAGGACGTCAACTTCCGCACGGTGATCGTGCGCACCTACGCCGGCGAGCGGGTGCTGGTGCCGTGCTCCCAGGTGCTCAACAACCCCATCACCAACTTCACGGTCGGCGGCAGGCGGCGCACGACACTCACCGTCGGGGTGGCCTACGACACCGATCTGGCCACGGCGCAGCGGGTGCTCCAGGGAGCGGTGCGCGCCATCGACGGGGTCCGGGCCGATCCGACGCCCGAGGTGTGGGTCGAGCAGTTCAACGAGTCGAGCATCGACTTCGCCCTGCGCTTCTGGCACGCGCCCGACATCGCCACGCTGTGGCGGGTGCGGTCGGGCGTGGCCATGTCGGTCAAGTCCGAGCTCGACGCCGCCGGCATCACCATTCCCTTCCCGCAGCGCACGCTCGGGTTCCTGCCCTCGGCGACCCTCGACGTGCGGGCCCCGGCAGCCGGCGACGGCGACAGGACCGCCAGCTGAGCGTCTCGGGGAGTCCCATCGGGATGTTCGACAGCGGGTTCGGCGGCCTCACCGTCGCCCGCGCCGTCATCGACCTGCTGCCCGACGAGGACCTGGTGTACCTCGGCGACACGGCGCGGTACCCCTACGGGCCCCGTCCCCTGGACGAGGTCCGGGGCTTCGCCCGCCAGATCGCCCGGTTCCTGGTCGAACGTCACGGCGTCAAGTCGCTGGTGGTGGCGTGCAACACCGCCTCGGCGGCTGCCCTCGACGAGCTGCGCGCCGAGCTCGAGGTCCCGGTGCTCGGCGTGATCGAGCCCGGTGTGCGTGCCCTCGTGTCCGCCACCCGCAACGGGCGGGTGGGGATCATCGGCACCGTGGGCACCATCGGCTCGGGCGCCTACCAGCGAGCGGTGGCGGCAACCGGCGCCGACGTCGAGCTCCGCTGCGCCGCCTGCCCGGGTTTCGTGGAGTTCGTGGAGCGAGGGGAGACGGGGTCGGACCAGGTGCACATCCTCGCTGAGCGCCTGCTCGCCCCGCTGTGCGAGGCGGGCGTGGACGCCCTGTTGCTGGGATGCACCCACTACCCCTTCCTCGCCCGTACCATCAGCGACGTGGTCGGGCGTGAGGTGGTGCTGGTGTCGTCGGCCGACGAGACCGCCTTCGAGCTCCGTTCGCTCATCGCAGGCCCTGCCCCCAGCCCCGTCCGTGGTCCCGCAGCGGGCACCGGCCGCCACGTGTTCCTCTCGTCCGGCGACGTCGGGTGGTTCGAGTCGCTCGGTCGCCAGCTGCTCGGTCCAGAGCTGGGGCGCGTCGAACAGGTCTCGTGGACATGAGCATCGCGCTGACGGTGCTGGGGTGCTCCGGCTCCTACGCCGAACCCGGAGGAGCGTGCTCGGGTTACCTGGTCCAGGGCGGCGGAGCGTCGATCTGGCTGGACGCCGGCCCGGGCACCCTGGCCAACCTCCAGCGCCACCTCGACCTCGACTCGCTCGACGCCGTGGTGCTCAGCCATGCCCACCCCGACCACTGGGTCGACGTGCTGCCCTACCACAACGTCGTACGCCACATCCGGCCTCGCACCGGTGTCGTGGTGCTGTCGCCTCCTGAGGTCCGGCGCCTGGCGGCCGAGGTCAACGGGCGGCTCGGTCCGGCCTTCGACTGGACCGAGGTCCACTCCGGGAGCTCGGCGTCGGTGGGCGGGCTCAGCCTGTCGTTCTCCCGGACCGATCACGGCCCGGAGACCCTCGCCGTGCGGATCGAGGCCGAGGACGGTGGGTCGTTGGGCTACTCGGCCGATACCGGGCCGGGCTGGTCCCTCGAGGAGCTGGGCCAGGGGGTCGACCTCATGCTGTGCGAGGCGTCCCTGGCCGCCGACCAGGAAGGGCGGACCAAGCACCTCACCGCCGCCCAGGCCGGCGCCTCGGCTCGTGCCGCCGGCGCCCGGCACCTGGTCATCACCCACCTCCAGCCGGGAGTCGACCGGGAGCGGTCGCGGGCGGAGGCGACCGAGGCCTTCGGGCTCCCCGTCGACGTCGCCGCCGTCGGCGCCAGCTACGAGGTGGCGCCGTGACGGCGCCGACCACTCCCGGACGCCGTGCCGACGGGCGGGCCGACGACGAGCTGCGTCCGGTGCGCTTCGAGCGCGACTTCACCGAGCTCCCCGCCGGCTCGGTGCTGGTCTCCTTCGGGCGCACTCGCGTGCTGTGCACCGCCTCGGTCGACACCGACGTCCCCCGGTGGCTGCGGGGCAGTGGCCGGGGATGGGTGACGGGCGAGTACTCCCTGCTCCCGGGCTCGACGGGCGACCGGGTGCCCCGGGAAGCGGCGAAGGGCAAGTTGAGCGGCCGGACCCAGGAGATCCAGCGCCTCATCGGCCGTTCGCTGCGTTCGGTCACCGACCTGACGGCCATGGCCGAGCTGCAGGTGGTGGTGGACTGCGACGTCCTCCAGGCCGACGGGGGGACCCGCACGGCGTCGGTCTGCGGAGGTTACGTCGCCCTGCACGATGCGCTCAGCCGCCTGGTAGCCGCGGGCCGGCTACCGGCCCACCCCATGACCGACCCCTGCGGGGCGGTGTCGGTGGGCATCGTCGACGCCGTCCCGGTGCTCGACCTCGACTACGCCGAGGACTCCCGGGCCGGGGTCGACATGAACGTGGTCATGACCGGCAGCGGCCGCTTCGTCGAGGTGCAGGGCACCGCCGAGGGCGCGGCGTTCTCCCGCACGGAGCTCGACAGCCTCGTCGACCTGGCGGCCGGGGGCATCCGCCAGATCCTGGAGCTCCAAGCCGAGGTGCTCTCGGAGCCACCCCCGCCGCGCCGGTGAGGATCGCCCTCGCCACCGGGAACCCGGGCAAGGCGGCGGAGATCGCCGCCGTGCTGGCGCAGATCGAGGGCCTCGAGCTCCTTCCTCGCCCCGAGGACCTTCCCGAGCCCGAGGAGGACGGCGCCAGCCTGCGCGAGAACGCCCGCATCAAGGCCGAGGCGGTGATGGCGGCCACGGGGGAGGCAGCCGTGGCCGACGACACCGGGCTCGAGGTGGTGGCCCTCGGCGGCGCGCCGGGCCTCTACACCGCCCGCTACGCCGGCCCGGGCGCCACGTTCGACGACAACATCAGTCGTCTGCTGAGCGAGCTCGACGGCGTGGCCGACCGGCGGGCCCGCTGGCGGACCGTGGCCCTGGTGACGCTGCCCGGCGGTGACGAGATCGTGGGGGAGGGAACCTGCGACGGGACCATCACCGAGGCCCGCCGGGGAAGCCGCGGGTTCGGCTACGACCCCGTGTTCGTGCCCGACGGCGGTGACGGACGCACCTTCGCCGAGCTCGCTCCCGAGGAGAAGAACGCCGTGTCGCACCGGGGGAGGGCCTTCCGCGACCTCGCCGCCCGGCTGGCGTCCCGGGCTGGCTGAGCCTGCCGGGGCGCTGGCCCTGCAGCGATCGCTGGGGTGGCGTACGGTTGGCGACATGGACCGCATCGAGTCGTGCAACAGCTTGTGGCTGCTCGATTCGACCGTCATGCAGTTCTGCCGGCTCCCCCGCGGCACCGACCCCGCCAACGCGGTGTCTGCCCCCTGGCAGCGCTACTACGCGTTCGAGGACGAGTCGGACACGGGCGCCTTCCGGGTGGCCCTCGACGCCCGCCGCACTCGGTGGCTGGCGTCGTGGCGTCACGTCGAGCCGTGTGCTCGCTGCACCGACGACCGCACGCGTGAGGTGGTGATGCCGCCGCCGGGGACCGTCGGCGCCGGCAGCTCACGGCCCCGGGGCGCCGGGGACAGCTGAACTTCTCCTGCGGGCCACCGGACGGACCGGTGCCGGATCAGTCCGGTGCCGGGAAGGCCGTGGTCGACAGCAGCGCGTTCTCGGCTTGGCGGGAGTCGAGCCGGGTGTGCTGCACGACCACCGGCACGTCGCTCTCGATCACGCTGGCGTAGTCGGTGGCCAGTGGCACGGGCTCGGGGTCGTCGAGGTCGTTGAAGCGGACGTGGCTGGTGCGCCGGGCCGGGACCGTGACCCGGTACGGGCCGGCCGGTTCCCGGTCGGAGAAGTACAGGGTGATCTCGACGGAGGCGTCGTCGTCGGAGGCGTTGAGGATGCAGGCGGTCTCGTGGCTGGTGAAGTCCGGCTCCGGGCCCGTGCCCCACGACGGGATGTACCCCTCGGCGATGGCCCAGCGCCGGTGCCCGATGGGGGCGGTCACAGGAGGGCGGTCTCGACGGCGTGCATGTCAGGCCGGCTACCCGGGCCAGGCGGCCAGGCAAACCTCGCCCCCCGGCCCGGGCCCCGCCTACCCTTGACCGCAGCCCCCTGGCCGACGTAGCCCAATTGGCAGAGGCACGACGTTTAGGGCGTCGTCAGTGAGAGTTCGAGTCTCTCCGTCGGCACGAGCCG
>JAHWJR010000091.1 GCA_019348335.1 Actinomycetota bacterium | reverse complement strand
CCCAGGAATGGCCGACTCCCACATCATGGGCTCCTCATGGGCGGCGGAGGGGGAGGACGAGGTCCAGGAGTTGGAGAAGCCCCGTTCCTTGGACTGGGGAACCGGAGCTCGCCGGATCGGGGAGGCGAAGCGCTGCTGGCGGGCCAGGGCCTCACGCAGCGCCTGGTCGCGCGCCGCCTCGGCCTGGGAAGGCTGCATGCGGTTGACCACGTGGGTCTCGAGGGGGCCACCGCCCCGGCGTTCGGCCCATTGCTGCAGGGCCAGTTCGGTGACCGCCGCTTCCTCCTCGGCTGCGGTGGGACGGGAGAAGCGCTCGTCCTCACCTGGCGGGCCGGGCTCCTGCTGCCACGCCGGCGGTCCGGCCGGTTCAGGTTCCCGAGGACCGGCGTCGTGCTCCCACGCCGGCGGAGGGCCGGCCCCAGGACCGGGCGGCGACGAGTACGGCGAACCCTGCGACCCCAGGGAGCGTCCCATCGAGCGCTCCAACTCGATCTGGGCCTGCCGCTCGAGCTCCTCGCGGGTGGGCCGTCGCTTTCGGGCCATGGTCAACCCTACAACGACGGGGGTTCAGCGGTCGAAGAGCCGGAACACCATCCCCGTTCGGGGTTTGGGGTGGAAGTACGTCGTCTTGGGAGGCATGCGCTCGCGGCGATGGGCAGTCGCGGCGATCTGCGCCACGGTGGCGGGCCGCAGCAGCAGGCCGACAGCGCCGGGGTCGGAACGGACCCGGCTGAGGATGGTCGAGGTGCCGTGTTGGTACACCACCTCGTGCTCCGGCAGCCCCGAGCGGGCGACCTCGACGCGGCTCGAGTCGAGGTCGGGAAGGTTGGCTGAAAAGGCGCCGGCACGGGGCCGCAGCAGGAAGCCGCGCCCGTCCGGGAGCACCAACCCGAGGGCGTCACCCGACTCCATCAGCTGGGGTAGACCATCGTGACCAGCGGGCACAGCCGCGGCGTCGAACCACGGCGACAGGGCCTCGACCACGTCCAGCGTGTCGGGCAGACCGGTGAGCAACCGATGGATGGGTCGCACCGCCAGTTCCTCCTCGGACAGCTCGACCATGAGCGCCATGGTCAGGTCGTACGGACCGGGACGGTCACCGTTCTCCGCCCGCCGCCGCTGCTGGTAGGCCAGGGCGGTCTCGTAGCGGTGGTGGCCGTCGGCGATGACGATCGGTGCCGAAGCCACGAGGTCAGTGACCGCTGCCGTCAAGGCCGGTGCGGTCATCCGCCAGAGCCGGTGGTGGACGCCGAGCTCGTCGGTGCCCCGGGCGACAGGAGGTCCCTCGGGACGGGCGAGGGTGCCCAGCCCCTCGGCCAGGGAGAGGCACCAGATGGGCGACAGGTTGCACCGGGTGGCCTCCAGCAGCTGGAGTCGGTCGCTCTTGGCCTTCGGAGTGGTCTCCTCGTGGGGAAGTACGTCGCCCTCCCCGGGCACCGAGAGCTCCAGGGCGCCCAGGATCCCGTTGGTCTGGCGTGGCCGTCCCTGCTCGTCGTGGTAACCCATGCGGTAGAGGTAGAACCCCGGCTCGGAGTCCTGGAACAGCACCCCGGCGTCCTGCCACTCCTGGAGCAGGCGGGCGGCCACGGCATAGCGGTCGTGACCTCCTTCGTCGACCGGGACCTCCAGCCGCACGGCGTTGTACGGGCCCTTCGACGCCAGGCGCTCACGATCGTCGTCGTCGATGACGTCGTAGGGCGGGGCGATGACCGCCTCGTGGTCGATGTCATCGCGGTAGCGAACGCCGGCGAACGGCTCGAAGCGGGCCACGCCCCCTGCCTAGCAGGTGCGTCCTGCGGTGGCTTCACCGGTGGTGGGAGGCGGCACCGTCGCCGGCGGCGCCCCGACGATTCGCCACTGGGTGCCCTCAGGCGGCGATGATGCCCCCATGGCATGGGTGCTCGACCTCGACGGCGCGGTGTGGTTGAGCGGGAAGGCCATCCCCGGGTCTGCCGAGGCGGTGCGCCGCCTGCGGGAGGCCGGGCACAAGGTGGTGTTCGTGACCAACAACTCCTCGGCGTACGTACGCGACCAGGAGGCGAAGCTGGCGGCGATCGGCATCGAGGCCGAAGGGGACGTGATGACCTCGGCCCTGGCCGCCGCATCGGTGCTCGAGCCCGGCACCTCCGCCGTGGTCTGCGGCGGCGCCGGCGTCAGGGAGGCCCTCGAGCAGCGAGGCGTGCGCCCCCTCACCGAGGGGCCTGCCGACGCGGTGGTGGTCGGCTTCCATCACGAGTTCGACTACGAACGGCTGCGGGTGGCCCACCATGCGGTGCACCACGGCGCCCGCCTGGTGGGCACCAACGACGACCCCACCCTTCCCAGCAGCGATGGCCCGGTACCGGGGGCGGGCGCCATCCTGGCCGCCGTGGCCACCGCCGCCGGCATCGTCGAGCCGGAGGTGGCGGGCAAGCCGTACACACCGATGGTCGACCTGGTCCGCTCGGCGGTGGGCGAGGGCGACCACGTGGTGGTGGGGGACCGACCCTCGACCGACGGACGTCTGGCGCGGAACCTGGGTGCCCGCTTCTGCCTGGTCTTCAGTGGCGCCACCTCCCGGGACGACCTCCCGGCGGATCCGGAGCCGGATGCCGTCGCCGACGATCTGGCCTCGCTGGTGGAGGCCGAGCTCGGCGGTCAGTAGGGCCCGCGCGGGCCCCCGTACCAGGGATCCTTCCCCGGCTCGAGGTACTGGTCGCGCCAGGCCACCTGGCGGGCCCCCCGGCTGGCCCGAACCAACAGGCCCACCGCCACGCCGAAGACGAACCCGCCCACATGGGCCATCCACGCCACGCCGGCGTTGGGGTTGACGAAGAACTGGGACACGAACCAGAAGCCGAGCAGCCACTTGGCCGAGATCTCCCGGAACAAGATGATGAAGAAGAAGAAGGCAGTGAGGACCGGGGCGTTCGGGAACCAGATGAGGTAGGCGCCCATCACCCCGGCCACGGCGCCCGACGCCCCCACCAAGGGAATGGTGCTGTCGGGTTGGATGGCGACGTGGGCCCCGGTGGCGACGATGCCGGCGAGCAGGTAGAAGACGAGATAGCGGGCCGCGCCCAGGTGGTCCTCGATGTTGTTGCCGAAGACCCACAGGAACAGCATGTTGCCGCCGAGGTGCAACAGGCTGCCGTGGAAGAACATCGAGAACAACACCGCCAGCCAGACCTGCTTGTCGGCGAACACCGGCGTACCGCCCCGCTCACAGGTGTCGGCCTGGGCCGTGGTGGTGGGCAGCTCCTCCTCGGACAGCGGCTCGCCGGTGATGATCTCGCAGGGGATGGCGGCGTACCGGAAGCTGAACTGGGCCGCCTCCGACTCGCTGGCGGCCATGCCCTGGGGCTGGACCAGGAAGTAGATCCCGACGTTGGCCAGGATGAGCAGGACGGTGAGGACCGGTACCCGCCGGGTGGGGTTGTCGTCCCGCAGCGGGATCACTCGCGCACTCTATGCACTTCACGGGCGAAACCCGAGCGGTAGCGTTCGAGAGGTGCGTCGACGGCTCGACACCGAGCTGGTGCGGCGGGGCCTGGCGGTCAGCCGGGCCCGGGCGGTGGCCGAGATCGAGGCAGGCCGGGTGGTCGTGGCCGGTGCCCCGGCGAGCAAGGGGGCCACCCTCGTCGATCCCGCCCAGCCCATCACCATCCTGGGGCCCCCGCCCCGCTTCGTGGGCCGCGGTGGCGAGAAGCTGGACGCCGCCCTCGAGCACTTCCGACTCGACGTCACCGGGCGCCGGTGCCTCGACGCCGGGGCCTCGACGGGCGGCTTCACCGACTGTCTTCTCCAGCGGGGGGCGGCCGAGGTGGTCGCCGCCGACGTGGGCTACGGGCAGCTTCACGAGAAGCTGCGTCGCGATCCCCGCGTGGTGGTCCGGGAGCGCACCGACGTGCGGTCCCTCGGCCTCGACGACGTGGGTGGAGGGGCCGAGGTCGTCGTGGCCGACCTGTCCTTCATCTCCCTGCGGCACGTCCTCCCCAGCCTGTTCACCCTGGCCGCGCCCGGCGCACCGCTGGTGCCGCTGGTCAAGCCGCAGTTCGAGGCCGGCCGGCGGGAGGCCGACCGGGGACGGGGCGTGGTGCGTGACCCCGTCGTGTGGCGACGGGTGCTCGAGGAGATCGTCGTGGCCGTGGAAGAGGCCGGTGCGGCCATCATGGGCGCCATGGCCTCGCCCCTGACCGGTGCTGCCGGCAACGTGGAGTTCCTGCTCCACGTCGTCGCTCCCGATGGCCGGCTCCCTCCTCAGGCCGCCGCCAATGTGGACCTCGACGCGGTGGTGGCCGAGGCGTGCCGCCGCCACGGCGGCTGACATGGCCTCGGTCGCCTTCGTCCTCCACCATGAGCGGCCCGAAGCCGTCGCCCTGGCCCGGGAGGCGGCGACGTCGCTGCTCGACCAGGATCACGAGGTCCGCCTGTCCGAGGCCGACGCCCGCCACGCCGGGTTGCCCGACCTCGCCTGTGCGCAGGGCCGGCTCACCCTTGGTCTCGACGTCGCCGTGAGCCTGGGGGGCGACGGGACCATGCTGCGGACCGTCGACCTTGTCGCCGACGACCGCGTCCCGGTCATCGGGGTCAACCTCGGGCACCTGGGCTACCTCGCCGAGGTCGAGCCCCGGCACCTGCACACCGCGCTTCGGCGCTTCTTCGCCGGCGACCACGACGTCCAGGAGCGGATGCGCCTCACCGTGGCGGTCGACGCCCCGTCCCGGGACGCGGGCAGCTCGTGTTCGTTTCCTGCGCTGAACGAGGCGGTGGTGGGCAAGACCCCGACCGGCCAGATCGTGCGGGTGGAGGTGGCGGTCGACGGGGAGCGGTTCACGACGTACCACGCCGACGGCATCATCGTGGCCACGCCGACCGGCTCGACCGCCTATGCCTGGTCGGCGGGCGGGCCCATCATCGCCCCCTCGCACGCCGCCCTGCTGCTCATCCCGGTGGCCCCCCACATGCTGTTCGACCGGCCGCTCGTGCTCCCACCGCACGCCACCGTCCGCCTCGAGGTGGCGGCCGACCGGGCCGCCGTCCTCTCGGTCGACGGCCGCAGTCTGGGACGCCTGGAGGTGGGGGACGCCATCGCCTGCACGGCAGCCAGGCACCCTGCCCTGGTGGCGACCTTCAACGGCCGGGGGTTCCTCGGCATCCTCAAGGCCAAGTTCGGGCTGAACGACCGCAGCGCCGGCCACTGGTAGGCCTCGACCGGCACCCGCCCCCGCCATCGACCGTCGACGGGGGGCGAGCCGGGGACGAGCCGGGGCCTAACCTTCCCGGCGTGAGCGTGCGAGCCCGAACCGAGCGCTGAGGGCCGATGCTGCTGGAGCTGGCCGTCACCGACCTCGGCGTCATCTCGGAGCTGTCACTGGTCTTCTCGCCCGGCATGACCGCCCTGACCGGCGAGACCGGGGCGGGCAAGACCCTGGTCGTCACCGCGCTGGAGCTGCTGGCGGGAGCCAGGGCGGACGCCACCGTCGTGCGCCCGGGCGCCGACGAGGCGCGGGTCGACGGACGCTTCGTCGACGGGTCCGGTGACGAGGTCGTCATGGCCCGGGTGGTACCCGCCGAGGGACGTTCCCGGGCCTACGTCGGCGGTCGACCCGCTCCGGTCACCGCTCTGGCCGAGCGAGGCGCCGGCCTGGTGGAGCTCCACGGCCAGCACAGCCACCAGTCGTTGTTGAGCCCCTCTGCCCAGCGGGCGGCGCTCGACCATTTCGGCGAGGTCGACCTCCGGCCCCTGCAGGCCGCCCGCCGCCACCTGGCCGGCATCGAGGCAGAGCTGCGGTCGCTGGGCGGCGATGCCGGTGAACGGGCTCGCCAGCTGGACCTGCTGCGGTTCGAGGTGGACGAGCTGGACCGGGCGGGCCTCGGCGACCTCGACGAGGAGGCCAGCCTGGAGGCGGAAGAGGACCTCCTCGCTGCCGCCACCGCCCACCGCCAGGCCGCGGCCGGCGCCCACGCCGTCCTCGCCGACGACCACGGTGCCCAAGAGGCGTTGGCCGCCGCGCTGGGGGGCGTGAGCGGGCTCCGTCCCTTCGCGGCGATCGAGGAGCGGCTGCGGGCCTTGGCCGCCGAGGTCGCCGACGTCGCCACCGACCTCCGGCGCTCGGCCGAGTGCATCGAGGAGGACCCGGCGCGGCTCGAGGCGGTGCGCCAGCGTCGTCAGCTCCTGCGCCGGCTCTGTCGCAAGCACGGGGTCGCCGACCTGGCCGGGCTGGTCGCCGTCGCCGAACGGCGCCGGCACGCCCTGGACGAGCTGGTCTCGCACGGGCACCGCTCCGAGGAGCTGGAGCGGGCGGCGAGCGAGGCCGCCGGTGCCGTGGCCGGCGCCGCCGCCGACGTCGCCGCCGCCCGGCGGACGGCGGCCCCGGTGCTGGCCGCCGCCGTCGGGGCGCGGTTACGGGAGCTGGCCATGCCCCGGGCCCGGCTCGAGATCGACGTCGCCGGCGATGACCCGGCCGACGAGGTGCGGTTCCTGCTGGCCGCCGGCGCCGGGGAGCCCGCCCTGCCCCTGGCCAAGGTGGCGTCCGGGGGTGAGCTGTCACGGACGATGCTGGCCCTTCGCCTGGCCCTCGGCGCCGCCGCCCTCACCGGGCCCGACGGGGGCGACGGCCACGTCCGCACGCTGGTGTTCGACGAGGTGGACGCCGGCATCGGAGGTGAGGCCGGGCTGGCGGTGGGTCGGGCCCTGTCGGCGCTGAGTGCCGGCGCCCAGGTCCTCGTCGTGACCCACCTGCCCCAGGTGGCCGCCTTCGCCGACGCTCAGATCGCCGTGTCCAAGAGCGATGACGGAGGCCGCCCGGTGGCCCGCGCCCGGCTCCTCGACGACGAGTCCCGGGTCGTGGAGGTCTCCCGCATGCTCTCGGGGCAACCCGGGAGCTCCACCGCCCAGGGCCATGCCCAGGAGCTGCTGGCAGTGGCCGCCCGGCAGCGGGCCCTCGCCGGCGCCGGCGGCGACCGGTCATGACCGCGTCACCCAACGAGGACGCCGTGCAGGGTCCGGCGCGCGTCGGGCGCCGCACCAAGGACCTGATCCCCACCCTGCGACCGGGAGACGTGGCCGTCATCGACCACGCCGACCTCGACCGCGTGGCCGCCGAGGGACTGGTGCTGGCGGGCCCCGCCGCCGTGGTCAACGCCGCCCCGTCGATTTCCGGTCGCTACCCCAACGTCGGCCCGCTGCTCATCACCGCCGCCGGCATCCCCCTGCTCGACGGTGTGGGCGCCGAGGTCATGGCGGCGGTCCGAGACGGTGAGCGCGTGTCCATCCACGAGGACCGGTTCGAGTCGCCCACGTGGTCGGGGCGGGGCACCCGCCAGAGCATCGCCACGCTGGAGCAGCTCATCGAGGAGTCCAGGGCCGCCATCGGCGACGAG
>JAHWJR010000299.1 GCA_019348335.1 Actinomycetota bacterium | reverse complement strand
TGAGCTCTCGGATCACCGCCACCAGGGCGGCGACAGTGGCGCCCATGGCCTCAGCTACGGCAGCCGGGGCGGCCAGCTGGGCCGACCGCAGTGCGGTTTGGATCTCCTCTGCCCGCTCCTCCACCCGGCGCTGGCGCCCGCCCCGGCGCAGGGCCGAAGCGATCTTCGAGCGAGACAGTCCCCGGCCAAGGCTGGGCGTGGGCGCCACGGCCAACACGGCCAGGGCATCGCTGCCGTGGAGGTCATCGAAGCAGCTCAGAGCACCCGGATAGAACTCCCGCAGGGTGGAGCGCAGCTGGTTGGCCTGACGCTGGCGGGTCCAGATCAACGACTGATGGGCCCGGGCCAGGATCTTCACCGCCTCGGCCAGATCACTGTCGCCGGCGATGGGCCGGTGGTTGTGGGCGTCGGTGCGGGCCAGCTCGGCCAGCACCCGGGCATCACCGGGGTCGGACTTGGCCCCCGAGGTGGAGTGGCGCTCCCGGTAGCGAGACGTCGACATCGGGTTGACCGCCAACACCCGGTAGCCGGCCGCCACCAGGGCGCCCACGAACAGGCCCCGGTCGGTCTCGGTCGCCACCACCACCTCGCCCGGCTCCTCGACCAAGGGCGCCACCAGATCGTGGAAGCGGGCCAGCCCCTCCACGCCCTCGGCCAGCCGCGCCTTGGCCAGACGACGGCCCTCAGCGTCGACCACGTACACGTCGTGGTGGGCCTCGGCCCAGTCGTGGCCCACGAACACCTTCCCCATCGCACCTCCTGGTCGTCGTCGGTTCTCGAGCCCGAGGTGACCAGCAGCTCGCTAATGGTTCAGTGCTCGAAGCACGTCATCCCACCAGTTGTCGGAGGTCGACCTCACCGATCAGCAGGCGCACGATCTAGGACTAGAGCTCGGAGCCCTGCGCTCAAGAGTGCTGACCTGCTGACGGCTCGGGGACCAGCCTTGCCGATCGTTCGGCCGAGCTGTTCCGGACCCATTAGCGCTTGAGGAAGATGTCGACCTTGGTGTTGCGGGCGACCTCGGCACCGGGCTCCGGCTCGGTGGTGAACGGCTTGCCCTTCGAGGGACCGGTCACGTCGCCGGGGACGAGACCGGCCTCCTCCAGGATCCGGTTGGCCTCGTCCAGCGCCTTGCCCACGATGTCGGGGACCGTGACCAGGTCGGGGCCCTTGGACACGACCAGGGTGATGGTCCGCCCCCGGGCCACGCTGGCCCCGGCCCCCGGGTCGGTGCCGATGATCTGCCCCCTCGGGACCGAGTCGCTGAACCGCTCGGTCACCTCGGCGCCCAACCCCACCTTGCCCAGCTCGGCCCGGGCCTGGTCGACGGTCTTGCCCGCGAGGTTGGGAACGGTGCGGGGCGCAGGGCCGGCGGAGACGACCAGGTCGACCTCCGTGCCCTTGCGCAGCTCCGGAGGTCGTTCCTGCCCGCCAGACGACCACGTGAGCACCAGGCCCTCGTCGACCTCCTCGTCGTGGCGGGTCTGCACGCCGCCCAGCGCCAGCTCGGCCTCCGCCAGCCTGACCTGGGCGTCCTCGGCGGTGATGCCGGCCAGATCGGGGACCGACTTGAACGGTGGCCCGTTGGAGACCAGGAGCGTGACGGTGGCGTCCTCCTCGAGCACGGCGCCCGGGGCCGGCTCCTGGCTGATGACGTGGCCCTCGGGTACCGCCTCGTTGAACTCCCGTGTCACCTCGACCGCCCAGACCAGCTGGGCTTCGTCCTGGGTCCGCTGGAGCACGGCCCGGGCGTCGTCCTCGGGGCGGTTGTCGACGTCAGGCACCACCGCGGTGGCGGGCTGGGCCTGGATGTAGGCGAAGATCCCGCCCGCCGTCCCGCCGATCAGCAGCACCAGCAGCAGGAACCAGGGCCACCGTCGCCGGCGCCGGCGTGGGTCGCCCTCTTCCACCGGGTCAGGAGCCTCCGCCGCCCCGCCGAACATCTCCTGCCCGTCGAACACCGCCGTGGCCGGCCCCGACCGGACCACCGTGGCGTGGGAGCCGGCATCGGCGGCGCGGTGGACGGTGGTGGCGTCACCCTCTTCGTCTCCCTCGCCGGGGGCCGGGTGCACGACAGTGGCGTCGCCGTCGCCATCACCGTCGCCATCAACGGCGGGGTGGGTCAACGGCAGCAACGTAGCGTCCCCCTCGGCCGAGCCCGGGCGCAGGGTCACGGCGCCGGCCAGAGGCAACGGGTCGGGTGCATCGAGCTCCCGGGCGGCGCGCACCAGGGCCCGGCCCAGGGTGGCGGCGTCGGGACGCTCAGCCG
>JAHWJR010000298.1 GCA_019348335.1 Actinomycetota bacterium | reverse complement strand
CGTCGGGCTCCGAGGTCACGACGACCTCGACGGGGCCTCGTTCTCTGAGGAGGCTCGCCACCTGATCGGCGGTGCTGTCCTCGACCCGGCCGGCATTGCGGTTCACGAGCAGCAGCGGCAGCCGGCGGTTCAGCACCTGTGCGTGGTCAGCCGTGCTGTGTCCCTACCGGATCCATTCGGTGACGGGGATGTCCCGAGCTGAGTGGAGCCGACGGCCCAGGCGGGTAGGGCCGACCGTGGCGGAACCCTCACCAGCCGCTGCGGGCCCGGGTCCGAGCTCAGCGGGAGAGCAGCTCGAGCGCGCGGTCTGCGTGCTCGGCACCAACGTGCACCTCGTACGTCGAGGCGGTGATGGCCTGCACGGACGAGAAGTCACGCCGGCCACGCGTGGCGGCGTAGGCCATCGCAGCGAACACCGCACCGAAGATCGCAGCGAGCACCACCGCACCGATGACGGTCGCCAGGTAGGAGCTGGTGTCGACCGCGAAAAGCCCGAAGAGCAGCCCGATCAGCAGACCGAACCAGGCGCCGGACGCGGCGCCACCGAGCAGCACCCGGGGCCACGTCAACCGTCCCGTCACGTCCTCCACCAACCGCAGGTCGCTCCCGACGATGACGGTGTGCTCGACGGGGAATCCGGCGTCGGAGAGGTGGTCGACCGCCCGCTGGGCATCTGCGTAGCGCTCGAAGACACCCACCGATCGGCGTCCGAGCGTCGTGGCATCCAAATCCGCCTTGACCGTCACCATCGTCGCAGCCTCCTCGTCGTCGTCGACAGTACCTACCCCCCCGTCACACCCCGAAGCGGCGAAGACCGTCCGGACGGCCTCTTGCGCCCGTCAATCTCGGCCCGGCCGACAAACGTTCTCAGGGCCCGTCGTCATCCTTGCCGGCGGCCACTGCGCCCACTTCCCGGTTCGTCCCGGTGGGCGTACCGAGCCCGAACTTCTGGAGGACCGTTTCTACGCCCACCGCCAGGCCGATCATCCCAACGAGAAAGAGGAGCTTGAGCGGGTCCCGTGACACGGCGTAGACGACCACGCCGGCGAGGGAGGCGACGCAGAGACATGCCGCCAGCCACGAGATCCACGACCGGACATGGGTCTCGTGGCGAAGCCGGACGGCGGCCACGTTCACGGCGGCGTAGATGATGAGGAACGAAGCGCTGCCCATCAAGCTGATCCCGGTCAGGTCGACGGTGTTGGTGACGAGCACGACCAGCCCTGCGGTCACGAGCAGACCCGCCACCGGCTTGTTCCAGAGCTCACGGCCGAGTTGGCGCGGTAGCTCCCCGTGCACGCCGAGGACATAGCTCACCCTCGCCGCGCCGTAGAGGGTGGCATTGAGAGAACCTGCCGTTGAGACGACTGCGGTGACGGCGATGGCGTTGAACGCCCAGGATCCGCCGACGGCACCGGCGGCGACGGCAAGGGCGTAGTCCTTGGCGTTCACGAGCGCCGCCTGATCGGCCACGCCGGCGGCGACGAACGATACGGCGACGTAGACCACGACGACCCCCGTGACCGCCACCATGAAGGCGCGGGGCAGGTTTCGCTGCGGATCCCGGATCTCTTCCGCCGTGTTGGCCATCAATCCGAACCCCTCGTAGGCAAGGAAGAGCACCGCAGCGGCCAGGACCGTCCCACCCCCGTCGAACGCCCCGAGCGAGACTCGGTCGGCGCGGACTGCGAAGACCCCCGCAACTGCGAAGGCGACCAGCACGAGCACCTTGGCGTAGACGAGGACGGCCTCGGCTCGACCGACGACACGTCCGCCGACGAGGTTCAGCACCGTGAACGCCGCGACGCTTCCGGTCATCACCGCATGGGCGGCGAACCCGTCGATGGGAAGTCCCATCAGCCGCGCGGTGTACGCGCCGAACGCGTGCGCGTACAACGCCAGCACAACGACGTAACCGAGCCAGAGAAGAACGTTCAGCGACCCGGCCAGCATCGAGGAGGCGTAGGCCCGGTTGACGTAGGTCGCCGCACCACCTCTCGACGGGTAAGCGAGCGCCAGATGAGAAAACGAGTAGGCGCTCGCCACCGCTGCTACCCCGCCGAGCAGGAACGCCATCCACACGCCACCACCGGCGATGGACACCGCAACTCCGAGGAGCGCGAATATGCCCGCTCCGATCATGCCGCCCATCCCGATGGCAACCACCGAGACAAGGCTCAGCTTCTCGCTCTGGCGCTCGCTCACCTGTGGGCCCACCTCGGCGAGGTGCTCAGCCGTTGTTCCCGGGCTCGCCGGTCTTCGGCAACCATGGG
>JAHWJR010000297.1 GCA_019348335.1 Actinomycetota bacterium | reverse complement strand
GGCGGTCGACATCTCCCGCCTCTCGGGGTCGGGCGGCAACGGGACCACGCCCTGACCGAGCGGCCATCAGATGTTGGTTGATGGGACGAACTGACTGATGGATCGAGTCGTAAACAGGCTGCTCGGCCCGGTGACGTTCTTCGTGCTCGGGGAACGATCGGCGCTCTCCGCTCGAATCCGGAGATACCGCAGGCCTGGCGAGAACGCACCTGACGATCGAATGGCAGTCCAGCGTTTTGCTGCGTAGGGTGCCTCGCTCGAGATGACACCACCCGAGATCTTGTTGATCCTTGTCCCCGCGCTGCCCGCGCTCGCCGCCGCGGCGATTCGGGCCGCGCGCCCTGGCGGAGAGCGGGCGGCGCGATGGGGGGCAGGAGCGGCCGCTGCCGCGTTCGTCGCGGCGATCGTCGTGGCGGTCATCGTGGCTGTGGGCGGACCGGTCGCAGCCGTGGTCGAGGGGAGTGATGGCGATGCGCTCGTTGGCCTGAATGCAACGCGCGTCACCACGCTGTTGGGCTTGCTCACCACTGGCGTCGGCTTGGTCGTGCAGTCCTTCGCCGGCCGCAACCTTCAGGGGGATCTTCGGGAGCGCCGCTTCTTCGAACTGGCCTCCCTGCTGACCGCGGCGACGACGTCGGTCGCCTTCGCCGCCACCCTCGGCCTGCTGTCCATCGCCTGGATCGTGGCCGGCCTGGCGTTGGCTGCGCTGGTGACCCACCGCAGCACCTGGCGACCGGCGCGGCGCTCGGCCCGGCGGACCCTGCGCAGCCTCTGGGTGGGAGACAGCGCGCTCCTGGTGGCCACACTGCTCGCCGTCGTCTCCGTCGGCGAGATCGACCTCCGCTCGCCGGCGGGGGCCGCCGAGGAGCTCGCCAACGCGTCGATCCCGGTGCTCGGTGGGAACGTCTTGTCCGTGGTCGCCGTGCTCCTGACCGTTGCCGGCATCTCCCGGTCCGCCCTCGTACCCGTGCACCAGTGGCTCCCGGCCACGATCGCAGCGCCCACGCCGGTGTCGGCGCTGCTCCACGCAGGCGTGGTCAACGGCGCCGGCGTCCTGTTGGTGCGACTCGCTCCGGTGTTCGGGTCGTCGACGGTGGCGACGCACCTGGCTTTCGCCGCGGGGGCCGTCACTGCCTGGTACGCGACGACCGTGATGCTGGTGCGTAGCGACGTGAAGGGGAACCTGGCGTGGTCCACGGCAGGGCAGATGGGGTTCATGACGGTGCAGGTGGCCATAGGAGCGTTGGCCGCGGCGTTGCTCCACGTCGTTGGGCACGGGATGTACAAGGCCGCGTTGTTCCTCGGGGCCGGCAACGCGGTCACGGCCCATCTCCACCACGAGCAACGCCCTCCTCCACATGTCGTCGCCCGGAGCGTTCGGCTGGGTGTCGCGCTGCTCGTGCCGGCCGCGGCACTTTGGGCCGCGTACCTGGTCTTCCACCCGCACCTGTCGACGGCGGCGCGCGTGCTCGTGACGGTGTTCGCGTGGGCAACGGCAGCCCGGGCCGCCGACGGGTGGCTGCGCTCGGCGCCGTTCCGGCCCGGCCCGGCGGTCGCAAGCGCGGCCTTCGGTGCCGCCGCCGGCGTGTTCGCCTACGTCGGTGGGCTCACCGTTGTGGAGACCTTCGTCGCTCCCGCGCTTCCCGCCGAGGTCACCGAGCCGGTCAGCGCCCTTCTCCTCGTTGCGACGCTCGCGGCGATCGCGCTCGTGGTCGCCGTCGTCTGGCTCACTCCAGGGGAGCGGATGCAGACGCTGCGCAGCCGGGTGTACGCCCTTGTGCTCACCTCGGCGCCCGTCGCCTCCCGTTTGACGACCCGAGGCAGTTCGACCGGGGTCGCGCCCGTGCCAGAATCTCGTCGCCTTCAGCCGAGCGTGGAGCCGGTCACACGATCGATATGAGCGCCCGAGACGACGCCCACGGCGGACGATCTGGCCGCCACACGGAGCTTCTCGCCGATGTCTCCAAAGCGGCGGACATCATCGCTCCGCTCTGGCCGCTGACCAGCTTCGTGGCGGTCAATCCGCTCCTCGGCCTGCAGCACCTGCCCTTCGACGACGCCACCGCCGTCGCCCGACGGTGGTTGCGGGCACGCACCCACATGACGCTCGCCGCGTTCCGCGAGGCCTACGGGCGCGGCATCGTCACCGATGCTGATCTCCGGCGCGCCATCATCGAGGTCGACTCGAAGCTCGCGTCGCAGCCCGGCTTCGAGATCGCAGAGCGAACGGTCGATGCGGTGGAGATCGTCCGCTTGGACCTCCTCGTGGGACCGGAC
>JAHWJR010000090.1 GCA_019348335.1 Actinomycetota bacterium | reverse complement strand
CCGGCGCCACCCGGTAGTGTCACGCCGCGATGGACGAGGGCCTACCGGTTGATGTTCCGGAGGCGCGGACCGACCTTCCGGTGCCTGACGCCGCCCTCCGGGCCGACATCCGCTTCCTCGGCCGGCTCCTGGGCGAGTCGCTCCTGCGTCAAGAGGGCCCCGAGCTGCTCGAGCTGGTCGAGCGGGTCCGGGGGCTGACCAAGGCGGCCCGCCAGTCGGCGTGGCCCACGGCCGGCGCCGAGCTCAACCAGCTGCTCTCCGGGCTCGACCTGCCCACCGCCACGTTGCTGGTG
Organism: Actinomycetota bacterium; assembly: GCA_019348335.1. Classification (GTDB taxonomy): domain Bacteria; phylum Actinomycetota; class Acidimicrobiia; order Acidimicrobiales; family CADCSY01; genus JAHWJR01. The sequence goes on along the minus strand of JAHWJR010000090.1, from coordinate 7,131 downwards.
CGGGCCTTCTCCGCCTACTTCCACCTGGCCAACATCGCCGAGCAGCGGCACCGGGCCGACGAGCGGGCGGTGCGAGTCGGCGCCGGCGGCCGGCTGCGGGCGGCCATCGACAAGATCGAGGCTGCGGGCATCCCCAGAGAGGAGCTCGACGCCGTGCTCAGCCGTGTCGAGCTGCGCCCGGTGCTCACCGCCCACCCCACCGAGTCGGTCCGGCGCTCGATCCTCACCAAGCGCCGGCGCATCGCCGAGCTGCTCGACGAGCGCTCCGACCCCCGGGCGTCCGGGGACGACTCCCGGCGGGCCGAGCGGCGCATCCCCGAGCTGATCGACCTCATCTGGCAGACCGACGAGCTGCGCCGGACCCGACCGACCCCCCAGGAAGAGGCGAGCTCGGCGCTGTTCTACCTCGACCAGCTGTTCAGCGAGGTGGCCCCCGACCTGCTCGACGACCTCGCCACCCTGCTGGCCGGCCTGGGCGTCGACCTGGCGCCCCGGGCCCGGCCCCTGCGGTTCGGGACCTGGGTGGGTGGCGACCGCGACGGCAACCCCGGCGTGACCCCGGAGGTGACCCTCGAGGTGCTGCGGCTCCAGCACGACCTGGCCCTGCGAAAGCTGATCGGGGCGGTCGAGGAGCTGGTGACCGAGCTGAGCAACTCCACCCGCGTGGTCGACGTCTCCGCCGAGCTGGAGAAGAGCCTGGCCGCCGACCGGGAAGTGCTCCCCGACGTCCACCGCCGCTACCACAAGGTGAACGCCGAGGAGCCCTACCGCCTGAAGTGCTCCTACGTCCACCGGCGCCTGACCAACACCAGCCAGCGCCTGGCCGACGGGACACCGCACCGGCCCGGCCTCGACTACGGGAGCGCCGCCGAGCTGCTGGACGACCTCGAGGTCATGCGGTCGTCGCTGATCGAGAACGAGGGCGAGCTCGTGGCCCGGGGCCCGCTCGACCGGGTGCTGCGCCTCGTGACCACCTTCGGGCTGTCGCTGGCCACCATGGACATCCGCGAGCACGCCGAGCGCCACCACCAGGCGCTGGCCGAGCTGTTCGACCATCTCGGGACGCTTCCCGTGCCCTACCGGGAGCTCTCCCGCCACGAGCGCCGGCGCCTGCTCTCGGCCGAGCTGGGCGGGCCGCGACCGCTGTCCTCGCCGGCGGTCCGCCTCGACGACGACGCCATGGCCACCCGGCGCCTGTTCACCACCGTCCGGGAGGCGCTCGACCTGTTCGGCGAGAAGGTGATCGAGAGCTACATCGTCTCCATGACGCGGGGCTCCGACGACGTCCTGGCCGCCGCCGTGCTGGCGCGGGAGGCAGGCCTGGTCGACCTCACGCATGGGGTGGCCCGCATCGGCTTCGTCCCCCTGCTCGAGACCATCACCGAGCTCCGGGCGGCCGGGCCCATCCTCGAGGAGCTGTTGAGCGACCCGGCCTACCGGCGGCTGGTGTCGCTGCGGGGTGAGGTGCAAGAGGTCATGCTCGGCTACTCCGACTCCAACAAGGACGCCGGCATCACCACGTCGCTGTGGGAGATCCACCGGGCGCAGCGGGCCCTGCGCGACGTCGCCCACCGCCACAAGGTGGTGCTGCGCCTCTTCCACGGACGGGGCGGCACCGTGGGCCGTGGCGGGGGGCCCAGCGGCGAAGCCATCCTTGCCCAGCCCTACGGGACCCTCGACGGGCCCATCAAGATCACCGAGCAGGGTGAGGTGGTCTCCGACAAGTACGCCCTGCCCTCGCTCGCCCGGCGCAACCTCGAGGTCACCCTGTCGGCCACGCTCGAGGCCTCGCTGCTGCACCGGGAGTCCCGCCAGCCGCTGGAGGTCATCGCCCAGTGGGACGAGGTGATGGGCGTGGTCTCCGAGGCCGCCCACGCCGCCTACCGGCGCCTGGCCGACGACCCCGGCCTGGTGGCCTACTTCCGATCGTCCACCCCGGTCGAGGAGCTGGCCGAGCTCAACATCGGCTCCCGCCCGGCCCGGCGGGGCGCGGGCTCGACGGCGGGCCTGGACGACCTGCGGGCCATCCCCTGGGTGTTCGGCTGGACCCAGTCCCGCCAGATCGTGCCCGGTTGGTTCGGTGTGGGCAGCGGGCTCGAGCACGCCCGGGCGACGGGGTGGTCCGACCGCTTGGTCGGGATGCTCGAGGAGTGGCACTTCTTCCGCACCTTCGTGTCCAACGTCGAGATGGTCCTGTTCAAGACCGACCTCGACATCGCCCGCCGGTACGTGCAGCGTCTCGTCGACCCGTCGCTGCACTACCTGTTCGACCTCATCGTCGAGGAGTACGACCGCACCGTCGCCCAGGTCCTGTGGCTGACCGGAGAGCGCCGCCTCCTCGACCGCCACCCCCAGCTCCAGCGGACCCTCGACGTCCGCGACGCCTACCTCGATCCCATGAGCTACCTCCAGGTCTCGCTGCTGGCTCGGGTCCGGGAGGGGACCGACGACGACCCGCTGTTGCGGCGGGCGCTCCTGCTCACCATCAACGGCGTCGCCAGCGGCCTTCGCAACACCGGGTGAGGGGTAGGGTCGGTCCGCCCATGGCCGACCCCACCCGCTTCGCCGACCAGGCGATGGAGCACATGCCCTCGCTGTACTCCGCCGCGCTGCGCATGACCCGCAACCCGGCCGACGCCGAGGACCTGGTGCAGGAGACCTACCTGCGGGCGTACCGCGGCTTCGGAGGGTTCCGGGAGGGGACCAACCTCAAGGCGTGGCTCTACCGCATCCTCACCAACGCCTACATCAACCGCTACCGCAAGCAGCAGCGGCGGCCGGACGAGAGCAGCCTGGACGACGTCGAGGACTTCTTCCTCTACCGCCGGCTGGGTGGCCTCGAGGGCGCCCGGGCCGGCCGGAGCGCCGAGGACGAGCTGCTCGAGCTGTTCGGCTCGTCCGAGGTCAAGGAGGCACTCGAGTCGCTGCCCGAGCAGTTCCGCCTGGCCGTGCTGCTGGCCGACGTCGAGGGCTTCGCCTACAAGGAGATCGCCGAGATCCTCGACGTGCCGGTGGGCACGGTGATGAGCCGGCTGCACCGCGGAAGAAAAGCGCTGCAGAAGCGGTTGTACGACTTCGCCAGGGACCGGAGGCTGACCGGCGCCGACCCGGCGCTGGAGCCGTCCGACGACGACAAGCACGAGGAGCCGGCCACCCGTGGATGACCAGGGCATGACCAGCGAGCCGCCGGCCGTCGACGCCGGCGACCTGGCCGTCCACGAGGAGTGCCGCGAGTACCTGGCCGAGGTCCACCAGTTCCTCGACGGCGAGCTGGGCGCCGAGCGCCGGACGGTGGTGCAGATCCACCTCGAGCGGTGCGGCCCCTGCCACGGCGCCTACGACTTCGAGGCCGAGCTCCGGGTGGTCGTGTCCACCTCGTGCCAGGAGAACGAGCTGCCCGAGGGCCTGCGGGACCGCATCGCCTCGCTGCTCCGCGACCTCGCCGACGAGGTCTGAGCAGCCCTTCGCCGAGGGGGAGAAACGGGCGGGAGCCGCCTACCATGGCCGGATGCACCCTCTGCTCGCCGTCCCGGTGATCGCCGCCAACCCGACCTGGACGTACTGGATCGGCGTCCCCCTCGCCATCGGTGGCGTCCTGTACGCGCTGGCCATCGTGGTGGGCTTCCTGCGCAAGGTCCAGTCGCCGCGGTACCCCCGGGACACCGATGTCTGAGCCCGTCGGCTGGGACGTCGCCGAGAAGGTCGCGGTCCGCATCGCCGGGCGGGACACCTTCGCCGACTCCTACCACGCCGACTCGCTGGCCTCCGACTTCGACGAGGTCACTGCCGAGGCCGAGTCGCTGGTGGCCGAGGCCACCGGGCTGATCTCGCTGTCGGGCCCGGCCCGGGCCCGCGTCACCGATCGGGCCGGCTGGGTCCGGGCCAACGTGGCGTCGTTCCGGCGCATGCTGGCGCCGCTCACCGAGCGGCTGGGCGAGAAGATGTCGGCCAACACCGTGGCCCAGTCCGCCACCCGGGCCGTGACCGGGGTCGAGGTGGGCACCCTGCTGGGTTGGATGTCGACCCGGGTGCTGGGCCAGTACGACCTGCTCATCATCGACGACGAGACCGCCTCCGAGCAGGACATCGTCTACTACGTGGGCCCCAACGTCCTGGCCCTGGAGAAGCGGTTCGCCTTCCCGCCCCGGGAGTTCCGGCTGTGGCTGGCCCTCCACGAGGTGACCCACCGGGCCCAGTTCACCGGGATCCCCTGGCTGCGGGAGCACTTCCTCTCCCTGGTCGACGCCAGCCTCGGCAGCGTCGACCCCGACCCGAAGCGCTTCGTCGAGGCCCTGCGGCGGGCGGTCGACGAGGTGCGGGCCGGGCGCAACCCGCTCGACGAGGGCGGCCTGGTGACGCTGTTCGCCACTCCCGACCAGAAGGAGCTGCTGGCCCGCATCGGGGGGATGATGAGCCTGCTCGAGGGCCACGGCGACGTGACCATGGACCGCGCCGGCGCCGACCTCATCCCCTCGGCCGACCGGTTCTCCCGTGTGCTGCGGGAGCGCCGGGCCCAGGCCTCCAAGCCGGCGCAGGTGGTGCAGAAGCTGATCGGGCTCGAGGCCAAGCTCAAGCAGTACGAGCAGGGCGAGCACTTCATCGCCGAGGTCGAGGCCGTGGGCGGGCCGCAGCTGCTGGCCCGGGCGTGGGACGGGCCGGAGTGGCTGCCCACGCTGGCCGAGATCCGCCGGCCGGCGTCGTGGATCGAGCGCGTCGACGGCGTGGTCCCCCGGGGCGCCACTGCGGCCGGCTGACCTCCTGGCCCGCTGCACCTTCCCCCCGGCGGGGACGGTGGTCACGGCGGCGGTGTCGGGCGGGGCCGACTCCAGTGCCCTGCTGGCGCTGGCCGTGGAGGCCGGCTGTGACGTCACCGCGGTGCACGTCGATCACGGGTTGCGTCCCGGCGGTGAGGCCGAGGCCGGGGCGGTTGCGGCGCTGGCCCGCCGGCTGGGGGCCCGCTTCGAGGCCCGCCGGGTGACCGTGGCCGCCGGTCCCAACCTCGAGGCCCGGGCCCGCGCCGCCCGCCGCTCGGTGTTGCCGCCCGACGCCATGACCGGCCACACCGCCGACGACCAGGCCGAGACGGTGGTGCTCAACCTGATGCGGGGGGCGGGCCTCGACGGCCTCACGGGGATGCGGCCGGGCCCGGCCAAGCCCCTGCTCGGCCTGCGCCGGGCGGAGACGCACGCCCTGTGCGCCTGGCTGGGGGTCGACCCGGTGCACGACCCCACCAACGCCGATCCCCGCATGCGCCGCAACCGGGTGCGCCACGAGGTCCTCCCCCTGCTCGACGACGTGGCCCGGCGCGACGTGGCCGCCCTCCTGTCCCGCACCGCCGCCCTGCTCGGGGACGACGCCGCCCTGCTCGCTCGCCTGGCCGCCGGCGTCGACCCCACCGACGCCGGCGCCCTGGCCGCCGCCCCGCCGCCGTTGGCCCGGCGGGCCGTGCGCCGGTGGCTGGTGGCCGAGTCGCCGCCGCATCCTCCCGACCAGGCGACCGTGGCCCGGGTCCTGGAGGTGGCCCGGGGGACGTGGCGGGCCACGGAGATCGGCGGCGGGCGCCGGGTGGCCCGCACCGCCGGGCGGCTCCGGGTGGAGCGGGCGCCGGCCGGCGAGCGATAGTGCAGGTCGTGGCGGGAGGCGGGGCAGGGGTGAGGCGGCTGCCGGCGCCCCACGACGCCAACCCCGAGCTGGGCGAGCTGGTGATCAGCGAGGAGCAGATCCGCAGCCGCATCGCCGAGCTCGGTCGGGAGATCTCCGCCGACTACGCCGGCCGGCCCCCGCTGCTGGTGGGGGTGCTCAAGGGCGCCTTCGTGTTCATGGCCGACCTGTGTCGGGCCGTCGACCTGCCGGTCGAGGCCGACTTCATGGCCGTGGCCTCCTACGGCAGCGCCACCCGCACCAGCGGCGTGGTGCGCATCGTCAAGGACCTCGACCTCGACCTGACCGACCGCCACGTGCTGCTCGTGGAGGACATCGTCGACAGCGGCCTCACCCTGTCGTACCTGCGGCGCAACCTGTTGGCCCGGGAGCCGGCGAGCCTGGCCGTGTGCTCGCTGCTGGTGCGCGACGCCGACGACCAGGAGGAGCTCGACCTCGCCTACGTCGGCTTCCGCATCCCGTCCGGCACCTTCGTGGTCGGCTACGGCCTCGACGTGTCCGAGCGCTACCGCAACCTGCCCTTCGTGTGCGCCTACGCGGCGTCGCCTCCCCGCTTCGCGTCCTGAGGAGAAAGCCCGTAGCCTGAACGTTCCAGCAGCGTCTCGTGGAGTGGGACACCGTGCGCAAAGTCGTTCGCAGTGCCGCTTTCTGGGTAGCCATCACCCTCGTCGTGCTCTTCGTGGCCAGCCGGGCCGTGGCCGGCTCCAGCGACCGCGAGGAGCTCCGCTACGACGAGTTCGTCGACCGGGTCGAGGCCGGCGACGTCGCCGAGGCCGAGGTCAAGGACAAGAGCTCCCGCATCATCGGTGAGCTGGCCGACGGCCGGGAGTTCGAGACCGCCTTCGTCTCCGAGGCCGGGGACCAGGTGGTCGAGCTGCTGGCCGAGGCCGACGTGCCCTACAAGGTCGATGCCGAGGAGAGCTCGTTCTGGGCCTCCCTCGTGCTCCAGCTCCTGCCCATCCTGCTCATCGTCGGGGTGTTCCTGTTCTTCCTCAACTCCATGCAGGGTGGCGGTAGCCGGCTCATGCAGTTCGGCAAGTCCAAGGCCAAGCAGGTGTCCAAGGACCAGCCCAAGGTCACCTTCGCCGACGTGGCCGGGGCCGACGAGGCCGTCGAGGAGCTCCAGGAGATCAAGGAGTTCCTCGAGTCGCCGGCCAAGTTCCGCGCCATCGGCGCCAAGATCCCCAAGGGGGTGCTGCTGTTCGGCCCTCCCGGGACGGGCAAGACCCTCCTGGCCCGGGCCGTGGCCGGTGAGGCGGGCGTGCCGTTCTTCTCCATCTCCGGCTCCGACTTCGTCGAGATGTTCGTCGGCGTGGGCGCCAGCCGGGTGCGCGACCTGTTCAAGGAGGCCAAGAACAACAGCCCCGCCATCGTCTTCGTCGACGAGATCGACGCCGTGGGCCGTCACCGCGGCGCCGGCATGGGCGGCGGCCACGACGAGCGGGAGCAGACCCTCAACCAGCTGCTGGT
>JAHWJR010000296.1 GCA_019348335.1 Actinomycetota bacterium | reverse complement strand
TTCGTCGACGAGAGTGGCCTGCACGTCAAGGCCGGTGACGGCGGCGCCGGCGCGGTGTCGTTCCGGCGGGAGGCCCACGTGGCCCGGGGCGGTCCCGACGGTGGCGACGGTGGCGACGGTGGCGACGTCTGGCTGGTGGCCGACCGCAACGTGCCCTCGCTGCTGGCCTTCCGGGACCATCCCCACCGCCGGGGTGGCGACGGCACCCACGGCCGTGGCAAGCGGGCGCGGGGCCGCAACGGCGACGACCTGGTCGTGCCCGTCCCCGAGGGGACGGTGGTGCGCGACCAGGAGGGACGGGTGCTGGCCGACCTGGTGCACGAGGGCGACCGCTGGCGGGCCGGCGCCGGCGGCCGGGGCGGGCGAGGCAACGCCAGCTTCCTCTCCAACCGCCGGCGGGCGCCCTCGTTCGCCGAGCAGGGCGAGCACGGCGAGGAGCGGTGGCTGCGACTCGAGCTCAAGCTCATGGCCGACGTCGCCCTGGTCGGCCTGCCCAACGCCGGCAAGAGCACCCTCATCTCGGTGATCTCGGCGGCCAAGCCCAAGATCGCCGACTACCCCTTCACCACCCTTCAGCCCAACCTGGGCGTGGTCCGCTTCGACGACGTGGAGATGGTGGTCGCCGACGTGCCCGGGCTCATCGAGGGCGCCAGCGAGGGCAAGGGCCTGGGTCATCGCTTCCTGCGCCACATCGAGCGGGCCCGGGTCCTCGTGGTGCTGCTCGACCTGGCACCTCCCGAGGAGACCGATCCCGCCCGCCAGGAGGAGATCCTGTTGACCGAGCTGGGCCGCTACCGGCCCGAGCTGCTGGAGCGGCCCCGCCTCACGGTCGGCTCCAAGGCCGACGTGGCCACCCTGGCGTGGGACGGCCCCCGCCTCTCCGCGGTCACCCGCCAGGGCGTGCCCGAGCTGCTGGGGCGGCTGGCCGAGGTGGTGTCGAGCGCCCGTGCCGCCCTGCCCGAGCCCGAGGCGTACGTGGTCCACCGGCCCATCGGCGAGGGGTTCCGGGTGGAGCGGGAGGACGACGGCTTCGTCGTGGTCGGCCGCCAAGCCGAGCGGGCGGTGGCGGTCAGCGACCTCACCAACGCCGACGCGCTGGCCTACGTGCACGACCGTCTCCGGCGCCTCGGGGTCGACCGGGCGCTGGCCCGGGCCGGCGCCCGCCCCGGTGACACCGTGCGGGTGGGGTCGATGACCTTCGAGTACGACGAGTAGTCCGGTGACCTCGACGGGGCAGGCGTTCTCGGGGAGCACGGTCGTGGCCAAGATCGGCTCCTCGTCGGTCACCGGCGAGCACGGGGTCGACGTCGGGGCCATCGCCAAGTTCTGCGCCGAGGTGGCCCAGCTGCGGGCCGGCGGTCACCGCGTGGTCATGGTCACGAGCGGTGCCATCGCCGCCGGCCTGCCTGCCCTGGGGATGAGCTACGCCGACGCTCCCGACGTGGTCACCCTCCAGGCGGCGTCCGCCGTGGGCCAGAGCCGGCTCATGCGGGTCTACGACGACGTGCTCGCCAGCCACGACCTGGTCGGCGGCCAGGTGCTCATCGCCCCGCTCGACTTCATGGTGCGCCACCAGTACCTGCACGCCCGCACCACCCTGGACCGGCTGCTGAGCCTCGGTGTGGTGCCGGTGGTGAACGAGAACGACGTCATCGCCGACGACGAGATCCGCTTCGGCGACAACGACCGCATCGCCGCCCTGGTCGCCCACCTGGTCCGGGCCGACGTGCTGGTGCTGCTGACCGACGCCCCGGGCCTGCTGACCGCCGACCCCCGCCTCGACGCCGGCGCCAGCCTGATCGAGGAGATCGTCGAGGTCGACGCCGAGCTGGAGGCGGCGGCCGGCGGGACGGGCACGCTGCTCGGCAGCGGCGGCATGGCCTCCAAGCTGGCGGCGGCCAAGATCGCCGCCTGGTCGGGCGTCCGGGCCGTCATCGCCGCCGCCGACCGTCCCGGCGTGCTCACCGACGCCGTGGCCGGCACGCCGGGAGTGGGCACCGTCGTGCGTCCCCGGGTCAAGCGCCTGGCCGCCCGCAAGCTCTGGATCGCCTTCGCCGTGGGCGCCGCCGGCACCGTGGTGGTCGACGAGGGCGCCCGCCGGGCCCTGCTCGAGCGCAACGTGTCGCTGCTGGCGGCCGGGGTGCGGGAGGTGCGGGGCAGCTTCGCCGCCGACGAGGCGGTGGAGGTGGCCGGTCCCGACGGGCGGGTGTTCGCCAAGGGGCTGGTGCGGGTGGGGTCGGCGACGCTGGCCGGGCTGGCCGGTCGGCGCACCGCCGAGCTGCCCGAGGG
>JAHWJR010000295.1 GCA_019348335.1 Actinomycetota bacterium | reverse complement strand
GAACCCGGGTCGCCTTCCGGCTGACGCGCTGCGTCAGGCGAAGGTGACGATGGTGAACGTGCCGTAGGCGAACAGGATTCCCGACCCGGTGTAGACGACGGCCTTGACGCCGGCCCGCCACGCCGGCGAGCGCACGTAGTCGTCGATGCTCCAGCGCACGCCGTTGAGCCCGTGGAGCAGGGCCAGGGCGAGCAAGGACCAGTCGAACAGGCGCCACAGCGGGTTGTCCCACCGCTCGGCCACGAAGGCGGCGTCGGTCTCCACCACGTCGTTGATGATGTGGGTCAGGGCGAAGTGCACCAGGGCCAGGAAGACGAGCACCAGCCCCGAGACCCGCATGAAGAACCACGACCAGGTCTCGAAGTTCTGCCGGGGGCGGCGAGCCCGGGCGGGGGCACCGCCGGCCACGGCCGGGCGGCGCTCGCCGGTGGAGGAGGTCGCGGTCATCCCAGCAGGGTCCCGTCGATGAACGGCTTCATGATCACGTAGCCGCCGGGGATGCCGGCCGCCAGCGTCAGGAACACCACCGCCGAGAGCAGCCGCCGCTCCCGGCGCACGGCGCCGGGGAACACGTCGACCATGACGATGCGGATGCCGTTGAACGAGTGGAACAGCAGGGCGAAGAGCAGTCCCACCTCGAACAGGCGCAGCACGACGTTGCCGTACAGGGCGTGCACCTCGTCGTAGAGCTCGGTGCTGATGTTGATCAGCGACACGTCGACGATGTGCAGCAACAGGAACAAGAACACGAGCATCCCGGAGACCCGGTGGCCCACGAAGGCCCACTGCCCCGACCGTCCCCGGTAGACGGGGTTCACCCGGGGGGCGGAGCCGGTGGCGGTCACGCCGTCACCGGCGGAACCAGCGGTCGCCCCACATGGTGGAGGACACGACGTACACGCCGAAGGCGGTGATGAGCAGGGTGACCACGCCGAGGGCGACCGAGAACACCAGTTGCGCCGTGGTCACGCCGGTCAACCTACCGTCGTGTCGCCCAGCCACGGTGCCAGCACCTCGGGCAGGACCACGGTGCCGTCGGGGCGCCGGCCGGTCTCCACCAGGGCGGCCCAGATCCGGGGCCAGGCCAGCGCCGAGCCGTTGAGGGTGTGGACGTGCTCGACCCCGCCGTCGCCGGCGCGGCGGTAGCGGATGTCGGCCCGCCGGGCCTGGTAGTCGGTGAACCACGAGACCGAGGACACCTCGAGCCACAGGTCGCAGCCCGGGGCGTAGACCTCGAGGTCGAACTGCCGGGCGTGCGACTGGCCCAGGTCGCCGGTGCAGATGTCGAGCACCCGGTAGGCCAGTCCCAGCTCGGCCAGCAGCGACTCGGCCCGGGCCAGCAGGTCGGCGTGCACGGCGGGCGCCTGCTCGGGCGTGGCGTAGGCGAGGATCTCGACCTTGTCGAACTCGTGGACCCGCAGCAGGCCCCGGGTGTCGCGGCCGGCGGCGCCCGCCTCGCGGCGGAAGCACGGCGTGGCCGCGGTGAGGCGCACCGGCAGGTCGGCCTCGGCCAGGATCTCGCCCGAGGCCAGCGAGGTGAGGGGCACCTCGGCGGTGGGGATGGCCCACAGGTCGTCCCGCTCGAGGTGGTAGGCGTCGTCGGCGAACTTGGGCAGCTGGCCGGCGGCGACCATGGCGTCGGTGCGCACCAGCGACGGCGGGCGGATCTCCTCGAAGGCGTCGGCGTGGCGGTCGAGGGCCCACGAGGTGAGGGCCCGGACCAGGCGGGCGCCGGCGCCCCGGTACAGCGGGAACATCGACCCGGAGATCTTGGCGCCCCGCCCCAGGTCGAGGATGCCGAGCGCGGCGCCCACGTCCCAGTGGGGCACACGCTGGTGCTCGCCGTAGGCGTCGGGGTCGAAGCCCTCCACCCGCACCACCACGTTGTCGGCCTCGCCGGCGCCGTCCGGCGCCTCGGCGGCGGGGACGTTGGGGATGCGCAACAGCAGCTCACGCAGCTCGCCGGCGACCACGTCGGCGTCGGCCGACACCGCCTTCTCGCGGGCGCCCAGGTCCCGGCTCTCGGCCATGAGCGCCTCGGCCTGCTCGACCTCGCCGGCCCGGCGCAGCCCGCCGACCTCCTTGGACAGGGTCTTGACCCGGGCTCGCAGGTCGTCGCGCTGCTCGGACAGCTCCCGCCGGCGCCGGTCGAGCTCGGCGAGCTGGTCGACCTCCTCCCCCGCTACGCCCTTGCGGGCCAGGCCGGCCTTGAGCGCGTCGGGCTCGGTGCGGACCCGCCGGACGTCGAGCATGGGCCGACGGTACCTCCTGCGCCGGCGATAATCCGCCGGCGCC
>JAHWJR010000089.1:1728-7479 GCA_019348335.1 Actinomycetota bacterium | reverse complement strand
GGTCGAGCAGGGTGAAGCGGCTGTCGGTCTGCTGGATGATGCCGGTCACGATGTCGCCCTCACGGCCGGCGTACTCCTCGTACTTCATCTCGCGCTCGGCCTCGCGGATCCGCTGGGTCATGACCTGCTTGGCGGTCTGGGCGGCGATGCGGCCGAAGTCGTCAGGCGTGTCGTCCCACTCCCTTGCCACGTTGCCCTCGTCGTCGAGCTCCTGGCCATAGACGCGGATCTCGAAGGTCTCGGCGTCGATGGTGACGTAGGCCTCCTCGGCGGCCCCGGGCATGCGCTTGTACGCCGAGACCAGGGCGTTGGCCAGGGCGTCCAACAGGGTGTCGACGGAGATCCCCTTGTCGGCGGCCAGGGCCTGGAGGGCCTCCAGCATGTCGTAGCTCGAGCTCATGACGTCGTTGCCTTCCCTTTTTTGCGCGTGCCGGCGGCGGCCGGGCCCCACTCGAACACGGTGCGGGCTCGCTCGATCTCGTGAAGGGCCAGCGTGCGGGTTCCCCCGTCGACCTGCACGGTGACGTGCTCGCCGTCGGCGGCGACGAGCTCGCCCTCGACGCGGCGGTCGCCCTCGGTCCCCGGCTTGGTCTTGACCCGGATGCGCGTGCCCAGTGCGCCGGCGAAGTGGTCCGGCCGGCGCAGGGTGCGCTCGAGCCCGGGGCTGGAGACCTCCAGGGTGTAGCGGCCGGGCAGCGGGTCGGCGGCGTCGAGCGCCACCGACACCTCCCGCGTCAGCTCCCCGAGCAGCTCCAGATCGATCCCGCCCTCGCGCTCGACCACCACCCGAAGGGTGCCGCCCGCCAGCTCGACGTCGTAGAGCCGGAGGCCACGAGGCTCCAGGAGCGGCGTCACCACCTCCTCCACCACCTCGGTCGTGCCCATCGCCACCTCCCTCGCTTCGCGCCTGCGGCCTGACAAGACAAAGGCGTGGGCAGAGCCCACGCCGGGACGGTCCGCGGACCGCAGGGACAACAGAACCTGGCCAAGTATAGCCAGGCGGGACCTCTTCGTGGCCCGGCGGGCGGCGCCCCAGGCCGGCGAAGGTTCAGTAGGCCCGGCCCACCACGGCCACCAGGTCGGCCTCGTCGCCGGTGACGGGCAGGCTCCCGTCCGCACGCCGCAGGCAGCGCACGGTGATCCCCTGCTCGGCCAGGCGAGTCTCTCCCTCCTCGCCCACCGCCGACCAGGAGAGGCGGGCGAAGCCGGACCGCGCCGCCTCCGTCGCCTCCTCCACGGTGGAGACGTCGACCGTACGCTCCTCCTGGCGCCGGCGGGCGCCGTCGAGGAGCGCGGCCTGGGCCTCGGTCAGGGCGGCGGTGACGCGGGGGGCGACCTCGCCGGCAGGGATGCCGGTCTTGTCCCCGGTGTCCCGCCGCACGAGGGTGACCGAGCCCTTGGCCAGATCGCGCGGCCCGACCTCGACCCGCACGGGAACACCCTTGAGCTCCCAGTCCACGCTGCGCCGCCCGAAGCTGACGTCGACCCGGTCGTCGAGCTCGGCCCGCACTCCTGCGGCCGTCAGCTCGGCCACCAGCCCCGCCGCCCGCTCCCCCGCCCCGCCCTCGGCCCGCACCAGCAGCACCACGACCTGGATGGGGGCCAACTGCGGCGGGAGGCGCAGGCCGGCGTCGTCACCGTGGGCCATGATCAGCCCGCCGAGCATGCGCGTCGACGCCCCCCACGAGGTCTGCCAGACGTGGGACTGCCCGCCGTCCTCGTCGGAGAAGGTGATGTCGAACGCCCGGGCGAAGTTCTGCCCGAGCTCATGGCTGGTACCGAGCTGCAGCGCCTTGCCGTCGCCCATCATCCCCTCGCAGGTCAGCGTGTTGACGGCGCCGGCGAAGCGCTCCCGGGCGGTCTTGCGCCCGGTGAGCACGGGGATGGCCAGCACGTTCACCATGAAGTCCTCGTAGACGTCGCGCAGGATCCGCTCGGCGTAGGCGGCGGCGTCGGCAGCGGTGGCGTGGGCGGTGTGGCCCTCCTGCCACAGGAACTCCGAGGTGCGCAGGAACAACCGGGGCCGCAGCTCCCAGCGCACCACGTTGGCCCACTGGTTGATGAGCAGCGGAAGGTCGCGGTAGCTCTGCACCCACTTGGCGAAGTAGCTGTTGATGACCGTCTCGCTGGTGGGACGCACCACGACCGGCTCGTCGAGCTCCTTGCCCCCACCGTGGGTCACCACGGCGAGCTCGGGGCTGAACCCCTCGACGTGCTCCGCCTCGCGGCGCAGGTAGCTCTCGGGGATGAACAGCGGGAAGTAGGCGTTGCGGGCCCCGGTGGCCTTGATGCGCGCGTCGACCTCGGCCTGCATCCGCTCCCACATGGCGTAGGCGTAGGGACGGATGACCATCGTCCCCCGCACGGGGCCGTTGTCGGCCAGCTCGGCCTTGGCCACCACGTCCTGGTACCAGCGGGGGTAGTCCTCGTTCTGCGGTGTGAGCACCGGTGCCTTGGCCACGGGCGCCGAGGCTACCGGACCGCCTCGACCGCCTCCCCGCCCGTTCTGACCCCAGAAGGGGGACAGAACGGGCGCGTTCCTGGGGTCGGTTCGGGAGGGTGGGGCGGCAACAGGGCACCTCGCACCACGGCCACGACCTGCGCCGGACGCACCCGTAGCTGATGCTCGGTGATCCGCAGCACCTCGAAGCCGGTAGCGCGCAAGGCCCGGTCGCGGCGGGCGTCCGACTCGGCATCGAGCTTCGCCGTGTGGTGGAGGTCGCTGTCGATCTCGATCACCAGGCGGTGACGCCGGTAGTAGAAGTCCACCCGGCCGATCCAGCCGTCGGCACCCAGGTCGACCTGCCCCTCGGGCAGCTCGACGTGCGCCGCCACGAGGAGAGCCAGGAACTCCGCCTCCAACCCGCTGGCCGGAGGGATGTACCCCGCTCCCCGCTGGGCCAGCAGCTCCCGCATCAACGTGCTCCCGGCCCGCCCGCGCGCCAGGAGCTCGATGGTGACCCGGCGCAACGTCTCCAGGTCCACCAACCGGTGCTTGAGCGCGTTCTCCATGGCCCGCTCGGTCCTTCCCGGATGCAGGCAGCCGGCGAGGTCGAAGACGGTGCGGGCCACGGTCGTCAGCGGGATCGCCTCCCGGAAGGTGCGATGGTGCTCGGGCAGGTACCGGGACTCGTGGACGACGGCGAGGCGGCTGGTCCGGCTGGTGGCCGCAACCGGGCGGGTGACGTGGACGTCACCGGGAACGAAGCCGGGCAGCCCCCACAGCGCCGCCGCCGCAGTCCGGGACACGACGGCGCTCGGACCGACATCGAGAGCCCCGGCCAGGCAGCGTTGCGAGAAGGTGTCGGTCGTACCGACCAGCCGGAGCACCTGAGGCGCGGGCGCCTCCCAGCCCGGCCCGGCGAGCCGCCGGGCCAGCGACCTACGGGACGCTCCCAGCCGCCGGGCCTGGGTCCGGCTGACCACTCCGTGCTGGCGCGCCGCCAGCGCCCGCAGCTCGGCTTCCAGCACTTTCCCGTCCACAGACAACGAAAGATACGGAAACGCAGTGACACCTCACCGCCTCTCCCCGTTCTGACCCCAGAAGGGGGCCGAAACGGGCGCGTTTCTGGGGACAGAAGGGCTGGAAGGCTGGAGGGTTGGAGGGCCGGCGGTCAGCCCGCGGTGCGGCTGCGGATCAGCTCGACACGGGCCTCGCTGGCGTTGGCGTCGTCGCCCTGGTCGGCCAGCAGGGCCGCCCGGTCGGCCTCGGCCTCGGCGGCGGCGCCGGCGTCGGCAGCGGCCAGGCGGGCCTCGACGCCGTCGGCCACCAGCTTCTCGGCCTCCTCCACCAGGGCCTCGACCATCTCGTCCTCGGGGACCACCCGCACGACCTGGCCCCGGATGAACAGGTGCCCACGCCGCCGGCCGGCGGCGATGCCGAGGTCGGCGGAGCGGGCCTCCCCCGGGCCGTTGACCACGCAGCCCATGACCGCCACCTGCACCGGCAGCTCCCGCTCGGCGAAGGCGGCCATGGCCTCGCCCGCCACCTTGATCACGTCGATCTCGGCCCGCCCGCAGCTCGGGCAGGCGATGAGGTCGACGCCGGTGCGCTCACGCAGGCCGAGGGCCTCGAGCAGCTGGCGACCGGCCCGCGCCTCTTCCACCGGGTCGGCGGTGAGGCTGTAGCGGATGGTGTCGCCGATGCCCTCCATCAACAGGGTGGCGATGCCGGCGGTGGCCTTGACCAGCCCGCCCGGCGGTGGCCCGGCCTCGGTGACGCCCAGGTGCAGCGGGTGGTCGACGGTGTCGGCCAGCATCCGGTAGGCCTCGACCATAAGACGCACGTCGGACGCCTTCACCGAGATCTTCACGTCGTCGAACCCGACCTCGGCGAAGTGGGCCAGCTCCCGCTCGGCCGAGGCCACCAGCGCCTCGGGGGTCACACCCAGACGGGCCTCGATGTCGGGGTCGAGGGAGCCGGCGTTGACCCCGATGCGGATGGGAACACCGCGATCTCGGGCGGCCGCCGCCACCGTCTTGATGTGCTCGGGCTTGCGGATGTTGCCCGGGTTGAGCCGCAGGCAGGACACACCGGCCTCGAGGGCGGCCAGGGCGAGGCGGTGCTGGAAGTGGATGTCGGCCACGATGGGCACCGGTGACCGGGGGACGATGCGGGCCAGCCCCTCGGCGGCCGCCTCGTCGTTGCACGTGCAGCGCACGATGTCGGCGCCGGCGCCCGCCAGGGCGTAGATCTGCTCGAGCGTGGCCTCGTGGTCGGCCGTCTTGGTGATGGTCATCGACTGGACGCTGATCGGCGCCGCGCCGCCCACCGCGACGGGGCGTGAGGGGTGGGACAGGACCACCTGGCGGGTCGGCCGGCGTTGCGCCGATGCCCTCATCGAAGGGAGATGGGGTCGACGAGATCGAGGTACAGCGCGGTCAGGCCGACCAGGATCAGCACCGCCACCACCGCGTAGGTCAGCGGCATCAGCTTGCCCACGTCGGCGAAGTAGCGCCGGCCCTTCCGGCTGCGAATGCGCTCGTAGGTGGCGATGGCGACGTGGCCGCCGTCGAACGGCAGCAGTGGCAGCAGGTTGAACACCCCGACGAACACGTTGATGGCGAACATGAACTGCAGCACGGCGACGAGGCTGGTCGACGCCGCGTCGCTGGCGATGCGCACCGCGCCCACCGGCGAGAGCAGCCGGTTCTCGCCCTCGATCTCGCCCGGAGCCGCCGCCGGGGCGCTGCCCGTGAGGGTGTCGACGTAGCCCGAGACGCCGGCCGGAGAGAAGAACGCCCCCAGGCCCTCGATCGAGAGCCACATCGTCTGACCGGTGAGCTTCACCGAGTCGACCAGCCCGGTCACCGGGCCCGCCCGCCGGCTCGGGAACTCGGCGGCGACCCCGAGGAAGCCGATCTCCTCGCCGCCGTCGGTCCTGGTGCCGAGGGTGGTCTGGAGCTGCAGCTCCTGGCCGTCCCGATCGACGAGCAGGGTCACCTGGTCGCCGGGGTGCTCACGCAGGTAGGCCGAGAGGGCCTGGAAGCTTTCGAAGCGCTGGCCGTCGACGGCCACGACCCGGTCGCCGACCTCGAGGCCGGCGGCCGAGGCGGCAGTCTCCTCGCCGACGGCGCCGACGCTCCAGCGCTCGGAATCGACGTCGGGGGTACCCACGACGCTGAGCACGGTGAAGGCTAGGGCGAGGGCCATCAGGAAGTGCATGGTGGAGCCGGCCAGGGCCACCGACATCCGGCGCCAGTAGGACTTCTGGCGGTAGGTGCGGTCCTCCTCGGCCGGGTCGATCTCCT
>JAHWJR010000089.1:0-1628 GCA_019348335.1 Actinomycetota bacterium | reverse complement strand
CGCCAGTAGGACTTCTGGCGGTAGGTGCGGTCCTCCTCGGCCGGGTCGATCTCCTCCAGGTTGCTCATCCCGATGATGCGGACGTAGGCGCCGGCCGGAATGGCCTTGAAGCCGTACTCGGTCTCGCCCCGGCGGAACGACCACAGCCTGGGCCCGAACCCGATGAAGAACTCGGTCACCTTCATCCCCGCCGCCTTGGCGGTGAGGTAGTGACCGAGCTCGTGCATGAAGATCATGAAGATCAGGGCGGCGATGACCACGAGCGTGGGCAGCGAGACGTACGCCCCGATCGCCACGGTGGCGGCGATCACCAGGCCGCGCCGCACCCAGCTGGTGGTCTCCCCCTCGGGACGCGGCGCCTCCGTGCGGCCGTTGCCGGGCGGCGGCGGCGATCCCCCCTCGGCGGTCTCGGTCACGCGGTCACGCTCCTCTCGACGATCTTGGTGGTCAGCTCACGGGCCCGCCGGTCGACCTCGATCACGGCGTCGACGTCGTCCAGTGGGGTCCCATCATGCTCGGACAGCGCCGTTTTCAATACCTCGGCGATGCCCGACCACGGGATGCGCCCGGCGAGGAAGGCGGCCACGGCGACCTCGTTGGCGGCGTTGAGCCATGCCGGGGCGGAGCCTCCCGCCCGCCCCGCCTCGTAGGCCAGGCCGAGGCAGGGGAAGGCGTCGGCGTCGGGCGCCTCGAAGTCCAACCGGGCGAGCCGGGCCCAGTCGATGGCGCCGAAGGGACTTCTCGACCGGTCGGGCCAGGCCAGGGCGTAGGCGATGGGCAGGCGCATGTCGGGCAGCGAGAGCTGGGCCAGCGTGGCGCCGTCGCTGAACTCCACCATGGAGTGCACCACCGACTGCGGGTGCACCACGACCTCGATGCGGTCGTAGGTCACCCCGAACAGCTCGTGGGCCTCGATGACCTCGAGGCCCTTGTTCATCAGGGTGGAGGAGTCGACGGTGATCTTGGGGCCCATGCTCCACGTGGGGTGGGCCAGGGCGTCGTCGACGGTGACCTCCGCCAGGTCGGCGCCCGAGCGGCCCCGGAACGGCCCGCCGCTGGCAGTGAGCACCAGCCGGGCCACCTCGTGGTCACCGCCCGCCCGCAGGCACTGGTGCAGGGCGCAGTGCTCGGAGTCCACCGGGACGATCTCCCCCCCGCCCCCCGCCCGAGCCCGCCGCACCACCGGGCCGCCGGCGATCAGCGACTCCTTGTTGGCCAGGGCGAGGCGGTGGCCCGCCTCCAGGGTGGCCAGGGTGATCGGCAGGCCGGCGAAGCCGACCACGGCGTTGACCACCACGTCGGCGTCGCCGGCAACCGAGGCCAAGGCGTCCTGGCCGGCCACAACCTCGGTGCCGGACGGCACCAGCGCCCGCAGCTCACCCGCCCGCGCCGGGTCGCCCAGCGCCACCACCTCGGGCCGGAGCTCCCGCGCCTGGTCCGCCAGCAGCTCGACCGACGACCACGCCCCCAGGGCCACCACCCGATAGCGATCGGGCTCGGCCCGCACGACGTCGAGGGTCTGGGTGCCGATGGACCCCGTGGACCCGAGGACGGCGACCGTGGTGGTCATCGACCAGCGCGCCGCGGGGTGGCACCGCGGGACCCGGAGCGGGAGCCGGACGGGTGGC
>JAHWJR010000294.1 GCA_019348335.1 Actinomycetota bacterium | reverse complement strand
TACCGCGGCGAGTTCGAGGAGCGGCTCAAGGCCGTGCTGAAGGAGATCACCGACGCCCAGGGCGAGGTCATCACCTTCGTCGACGAGCTGCACACCATCGTGGGCGCCGGCGGCGCCGAAGGGGCCATGGACGCCGGCAACATGATCAAGCCCCTGCTGGCCCGGGGCCAGCTGCGCATGATCGGGGCCACCACCCTCGACGAGTACCGCAAGCACGTCGAGAAGGACGCCGCCCTCGAGCGGCGGTTCCAGCAGGTGGTGGTGGGCCAGCCCTCGGTCGAGGCCAGCGTGGCCATCCTGCGGGGGCTCAAGGAGCGCTACGAGGTCCACCACGGCGTGCGCATCCAGGACTCCGCCCTGGTGGCCGCCGCCGTGCTTTCGGACCGCTACGTGACCGGGCGCTTCCTGCCCGACAAGGCCATCGACCTGGTCGACGAGGCCGCCAGCCGCCTGCGCATCGAGATCGACTCCATGCCCACCGAGATCGACGTGGTCGAGCGGCGCATCCGCCAGCTGGAGATCGAACGGGTGGCCCTCGAGAAAGAGACCGACACGGCGTCCAAGGAGCGCCTGGACGCGCTCGACCGTGAGCTGGCCGAGCTGCGCGAGCGCTCAGCGGGGATGAAGGCCCACTGGCAGTCCGAGAAGGAGGCGATCGCCGAGATCCGGGCCCTCAAGGAGCAGCTGGAGGCAGCCCGCAGCGAGGCCGACCGCTTCGAGCGCGACGGCGACCTGGCCCGGGCGGCCGAGATCCGCTACGGCAAGGTGCCCGAGCTGCAACGCCAGGTCGAGGAGGCCAGCGTCCGGCTCGACCAGCTCCAGGGCGAGCAGAAGATGCTGAAGGAGGAGGTCGACGAGGAGGACGTGGCCGAGGTGGTCAGCCGCTGGACCGGCGTGCCGGTGTCGAGGCTCATGGAGGGCGAGGTGCAAAAGCTCGTCCGCATGGAGGACGCCCTGCACGAGCGGGTGGTCGGCCAGGACGAGGCGGTCACCGCGGTGGCCAACGCCATCCGCCGCAGCCGCTCCGGGCTGTCCGACCCCAACCGCCCCATCGGCTCGTTCTTGTTCCTCGGCCCGACCGGCGTGGGCAAGACCGAGCTGGCCCGGACGCTCGCCGAGTTCCTCTTCGACGACCCCCGCGCCATGGTGCGCATCGACATGAGCGAGTACATGGAGAAGTACTCCGTGTCCCGCCTGGTGGGCGCACCTCCGGGCTACGTCGGCTACGAGGAGGGTGGCCAGCTGACCGAGACGGTGCGGCGCCGCCCCTACTCGGTGGTGCTGCTCGACGAGATCGAGAAGGCCCACCCCGACGTGTTCAACATCCTGCTGCAGGTGCTCGACGACGGCCGGCTGACCGACGGCCAGGGACGCACGGTCAACTTCACCAACGCCGTGCTCATCATGACGTCGAACCTGCCGGGTGATCCGCGGGAGTTCTTCAAGCCGGAGTTCATGAACCGCATCGACGAGATCATCCGGTTCCGGGCACTCACCCGCGACGACCTGACCGCCATCGTCGACATCCAGCTCCGCCACCTCGAACAGCGCCTGGCCGAGCGGCGGCTCACCCTGGAGGTGACCGACGAGGCCAAGCGGTGGCTGGCCGACACAGGCTACGACGAGGCCTACGGGGCCCGTCCGCTCAAGCGCCTCATCCAACGGGAGATCGGCGACCGGTTGGCCCTGGCCCTGCTCGAGGGCCGCTACGGCGAGCAGCAGACCGTGGTGAAGGTCGACCTGGAGGACGGCGGCATCGTCCTGCGCTGATCGGTCCGGCGCTCGCCGCGGCCGGGCCCGGTCCTGCCAGGCCTCCCGCCGCCGGTAGCCTCCGCCGCGGTGAGCGCACGGCGGCGGAGCGGGCTTCTCGCCGTCTTCCTCGCCGTGGTCGTGCTGGTCGCCGGAGGCTGCCGCATCCAGGTCCACGTCGGCGTGGACGTCGACGGCGACGGCTCCGGCGCGGTGCGGGTGGCGGTGACCTTCGACGAGGAGGCGCTCCGGCGGGTCGACGATCTGTCGGAACAGCTCGTCGTCGACGACCTGGAGGCGGCGGGATGGACCGTCGAGCAACCCACCGAGGGTCCCGACGGCACAACGGTGGTGGCCGCCGAGAAGCCCTTCGCCACCACCGCCGAGCTGGGCCAGGTCGTGGAGGAGCTCGGAGGCGCCGGCGGGCCGTTCCGCAACTTCACCGTCGAGCGACAGACCGGCGTCCTCACCAGCACCTACACCCTGGAGGGGGAGGTCGACCTCACCGCCGGCGTCGAGGGGTTCGGCGACGAGGACCTGCGCCAACGCCTGCAGGGCAG
>JAHWJR010000088.1 GCA_019348335.1 Actinomycetota bacterium | reverse complement strand
GACAACTTCGGCGCCCGCGTGAGCGCCGACGCCCGTGGCGAGAGCGACGGGGAGAAGGGTGTCGACGGCCGCCAGATCTCGGCCGAGGCCCGGGCCAAGCGCACGGCCCGCTAACTGCGCACCAGGCGGAGGAGGGGCGCCCTACGGGGCGCCCCTCCTTCGCGTCCGGACCCGCTACTCCTCGCCGGCGGCGCTGGCGGGACTGGCCAGCAGGCGCTCGAGGCGGGCCTGGTGGGCCGCCGCCCGGTCGACCGCCGCCGCCGTGGTCAGCAGCGACTGGAGGAGCGCCTCACCGTGGCGCCAGTCGTCGAGCTGGTCGCCGAGCACGAGCCGGCAGGTCCGCACCAGGGCGGCGTCGCTCACCGTCGAGGCCCGCTCGAGGTGGCGGCCGTAGGCGCTGATGGCGCGGGTGGCCACCACGCGGTAGGCGCCGGCGAGCCCCTCGATGGTGGAGAGCTCGGCGTCGTGCTCACCGGCGGCCTCCAGGCACGCCGCCAGGCCGGCGTCACCGGGAGCGACGAGCCCGGTCGTCCCCGGTCCGCTGCGCCGGGGCAGGTGGGCCTCCCACAGCGAGGCGTGCCAGGCGTGGTGGCGGGCGGAGGTGGCCAGCAGGACCTTCGCCTCCGGCTCCGCCACCGATGCGGCGAGGCGACCGAGCACCTCGAAGCGCCGGCGCTCGAGCCAGACGTAGTGCCCCACCCGCCGCTCGGTCTGGCGGGCGGAGAGGGGCTCGGGCGGCGGCGGGAGCCCGCCCGCTGGCGGTGCGGCCTCCCCGGGATGGGCGTCGGCGCTCATGTCCCTCGCCTTCGCCTCAGCCGGGGTAGCGGTTGGTGATGGGCACCCGGCGGTCCTTGCCGAAGGCCTTGGCACTGATCCGCACGCCCGGGGGCATCTGCCGGCGCTTGTACTCGGCCCGGTCGACCAGGTCGATCACCAACCGCACCAGCTCGGGATCGAGACCGTCGTCCTCCATCTCGCTGCGGGTGCGGTCGTGCTCGACGTAGGCGGCGAGGATCGGATCGAGCACCTCGTAGGGGGGCAGCGACTGGTCGTCGCGCTGATCGGGGCGGAGCTCGGCCGAGGGCGGCTTGGCCAGCACGGACTCGCTGATGAGCTCCCGCCCGGCACGCACGTTGCGGTCCCGGCACAGCGCGTAGACCAGGTGCTTGGGGACGTCCTTGATCACCGCGAACCCGCCGGCGGTGTCGCCGTAGAGGGTGGAGAAGCCCACCGCCGCCTCGCTCTTGTTGCCGGTGGTGAGCACGAGCCAGCCGAACTCGTTGGACAGCGCCATGAGCAGCACGCCTCGTGCCCGGCTCTGGAGGTTCTCCTCGGTCAGGTTGGGGGGGCGTTCGCCCAGCACCGGGCCGAGCACCTGGAGGAAGGCGGCGTGCACCGGCTCGATGGGGATCGTGCGCATGTCGATGCCGAGCTGCCGGCCCAGGGCCACGGCGTCGTCGGTGGACGCCGGGCTGGAGAACCGGGACGGCATGGCGACCCCGTGCACCCGTTCGGGCCCGAGCGCGTCGGTCGCCACCGTGGCCACCAGCGAGGAGTCGACCCCGCCGGACATGCCCACCACCACGTCGGTGAAGCCGTTCTTGGCCACGTAGTCGCGGGTGCCCACCACCAGCGCCCGGTAGATCTCGTGGAGCGGCTCGAGGGCGGGGGCCACCGCCTCGGCCCCGAGCGGCTGGCGCTGGGTCCCGTCGGCAGCCGGCGCCGGGCTGACCGTCACCACCGGGAGCGGTCGGGCCCGGGGGCGGCCGCCAGGCCCGAGGAGCCGTTTGCGGAACGCCGGCTGCACCTCGACGTCGACCACCAGGGTGCGCTCGGCGAACTGCGGGGCACGGGCCAGCAGGGTGCCGTCGTCACCCAGCACCAGGGAGGCGCCGTCGAACACCAGCTCGTCCTGACCGCCCACCTGGTTCACGTAGACGAGGGCGCAGCCGGCGTCGGCCGCCCGGGTGGCGAGCATCCGCTCGCGCTCGACCAGCCGCCCGGCGTGGTACGGCGAGGCGTTGAGGTTGACCACCACCTCGGCACCCCCGGCGGCGGCAGTGGCGATGGGGCCGGCGGGGTCCCAGGCGTCCTCGCAGATCGACACCCCGACACGGACGCCGCCCACCTCGAACAGCGGAGGCGCCCCCCGGCCCGGGCGGAAGTAGCGCTGCTCGTCGAACACGGAGTAGTTCGGCAGCCGGCGCTTGCGGTAGGTGCCCACCACCGCCCCCCCGGCGCACACGGCGGCGGCGTTGTGCAGGTCACGGTCGACGTCGACGAAGCCGACCACGGCGGCACAGCCCCGGGTGGCGGCAGCGATGGAGTCGAGCGCCCGCCGGTTGTCGCGCACGAAGCCGGGCTTGAGCAACAGGTCCTCGGGCGGATAGCCGGTGACGGCGAGCTCGGGGAACACCGCCAGGTCGCAACCGGCGTCCTCGGCCTCCTCCACTCCGGCCAGGATGCGCTTCACGTTGCCCTCGAGGTCGCCGACCACGGTGTTCACCTGGCAGGCGGCGACCCGCAGGACGGTCATGAGCGGAGCCTACCGATGAGCCGGCGCAGGTCCGGGAGGCGCCACACTGGGCACGTGAGCGGACACCCGGCCCGGCTGGGCGAGCTCGAGGAGGCGATCGAACACTCGGCGGCGCCGTCGGCGGCGCGCACCGGCCTCCAGCGACTGGAGGCGGCCCATGCCGGTTTGTCCACGACGCTGGAGGCCGATGAGGGGCTGCGCCGGGCGGTGGTGGCCGTGGTGGCCGCCAGCCGGTCGCTGACCCTGCTCCTCGAGACCGACGCTGACGCCCTCGCCGTGCTCGGCGACCTGGACGCGCGCCCCGTCGTGCCCGGGGGATCGGCGCTGGACGAGGAGAGCCTCCGCCGGTGGAAGGCGCACGAGTACCTCCGCATCGCCGGGCGGGACCTGACCGCCCTCGACGACCTGCGCGACACCGCCGGCGCCCTGGCCGCGCTGGCCGAGGACGTGCTGGTGGCGGCAGCGACCCTCGCCGCCGGCGAGGCCCCCGAGGACCTCGTGGTGGTGGGGATGGGCAAGCTCGGGGGCGCCGAGCTCAACTACTCCAGCGACATCGACGTGATGTTCGTGGCCGGCGAGGGCACGCAGCCGGCCCGGCTCGAAGCGCAGGCCCGGGAGCTCATGCGGGTGGCCCGCCGCTGCTTCCGCGTCGACGCCAACCTCCGCCCCGAGGGCCGCGACGGTCCCCTCGTTCGCACGGTGTCGTCGTACCGGGCCTACTGGGAGCGGTGGGCCCGGCCCTGGGAGTTCCAGGCCCTGCTCAAGGCCCGGCCGCTGACCGGTTCGCCGGAGCTGGCGGCCACGTTCGCCGCCGCCACCGAGGCCGCCCTGTGGGACCGCCCGTGGGACGCCGACGACCTCCGCTCCCTGCGGACCATGAAGGGCCGGACCGAGGACGAGGTGGCGCGCAAGGGGCTGGAGGGCCGGGAGCTCAAGCGGGGTTCCGGCGGCATCCGCGACATCGAGTTCTCGGTGCAGCTGCTCCAGCTGGTCCACGGTCGCCACGACCCGGCCCTGCGGTCGCCGACCACCCTCGACGCCCTGGCCGAGCTCGGTTCGGCCGGGTACGTCGACGCCGCCGACGCCGCCACCCTCGACGGCGCCTACCGGTTCCTGCGCACCGTCGAGCATCGGCTGCAGCTCGCCGAGGAGCGACAGGTCCACGTCGTGCCCTCCGACGACGCCGACCGGGAGCTGCTGGCCCGCGTCCTCGGCTTCCGCGGCACCGCCGGCACGACCGCCCTCGCCGGGTTCGACCGGGAGCTGGCCCGCCGGCGGGCAAGCGTGCGCGCCATCCACCAGCGGCTCTACTTCCGCCCTCTGCTCGAGGCCTTCGCCGGCGTCGAGGGTCGCCTGAGCCCCGAGGCGGCCGAGACCCGGCTGGCCGCCTTCGGCTTCCGCGACGCCGAACGCACCCGCCAGGCGGTCGGCGAGCTGACGCGGGGCCTCACCCGCTCCTCCCGGCTGATGCACCAGCTCCTGCCCCTGCTCCTCGCCTGGCTCTCCGACAGCCCCGACCCTGACCGCGGGCTTCTGGGCCTGCGCACCCTCGCCTCTGGCTCCCAGCGCTCCTCCGAGTTGGCGCGCGCCTTCCGTGAGTCGGCCGAGACGGCCCGGCGCCTGTGCACCGTGCTGGGGACCAGCCCGCTCCTCGGCGACATCCTCCATCACAACCCCGACCTCATCCCCGCCGTCGGCGACGACAGTGCCTTGGCGGTCCGGACGGCCCCGGAGCTGCTGGAGCGAGCCCGGGGTGCGCTGGCGTGGCGCGGCGCCGACACCCGGGTCGCCGGCCTCCGGCGGTTCAAGGAGCGGCAGCTGCTCAGGATCGGCGTCCGCGACGTGATGGGCCAGGCCGACGTCGACAGCACGGCGGCCGGCCTGACCGCGCTGGCCGAGGCCACTCTCGAGGCGGCGGTGACGGCCCTCGACCCGGGACTGCCCTTCGCCGTGGTGGCCATGGGTCGCTTCGGTGGCGCCGAGCTGTCCTACGCCAGCGACCTCGACGTGGTCTTCGCCTACGAGGGCGGCGGTCCGGCTGACTTCGCCGAGGCCGAACGGCTGGCAAGCGCGCTGCTGCACGACCTCAAGGGGGCCACGCCCACGGCTCGCATCTACCTGCTCGACGCCGACCTCCGCCCGGAGGGGCGCCAGGGCCCGCTGGCCCGCAGCCTCGATGGCTTCCGCGCCTACTTCGAGCGGTGGGCGCAGGTCTGGGAGCGTCAGGCCATGCTGCGGGCCCGCCCCGTTGCCGGCGACAGCGACCTCGGCCGGCGGTTCCTCGACACCCTGGCCCCCTTCGTGTGGGAGCGCCCGGTGGGGTCCGAGGAGGTGCGGGAGATCCGCCGGAGCAAGGCGCGGGTGGAGCGTGAGCGGATCCCCGCCGGCGAGGACCCGCAGTTCCACCTGAAGCTCGGCCGCGGCTCGCTGTCCGACGTCGAGTTCTGCGCCCAGCTGCTCCAGCTCGAGCACCGCGTCCCCTCACCGGGGACGATGCAGGCACTGTCGCGGCTGGTGGAGGCCGGCGCCCTCGACGGCGACGACGGAGCGGTGCTGGCCGAGGCGTACCGCTTCTGCGAGCTGACCCGGAACCGGCTGTACCTGCTGGGCGCCGGAGGTGATGCCCTGCCGCAGGCGTCCGAGGACCTGGCCCGCCTGGCCCGATCACTCGACACCACGCCCGTCGAGCTGCGGGAGCAGTACCGGCGGGTCACCCGCCGTTCGAGGGCAGTGGTGGAGCGGGTCTTCTACGGGCGCTCCTGAGCGGCCACCGGCTCCAGGACAGGGGCGGGCGCGGCATCGGCCGACGGCCACCAACCGGCGGCCACCCCGGCCTGCACCGCCGCCCCGCGAGCGGCGGCCTCGGCGGCGGTCGAGCGGACGACCGGCAGGGTGAGGGCACCGGCCTTGGCCCGCAGCCACGGACGGCTGCGGCTCCCGCCTCCGAAGACCACGAGGCGAGGCGCGGGCCCCACGACGGTGGAGGCACGGTCCAGCGCCTCACGGGTCCGCGCCGCCAGCGCCCGCAGCAGCCCACACCACACCTCCCCCGGAGGGGCCGGCGGCAGCCGGGGATCGTCACCGGCGTCGATGTCGGCCAGGAGCTCGCTCACGTCGGCGCCGGCGCCGGCATCCTCGGCGAGGCCATCGAGGTCCCTCGGCGTGCGGCCGAGGGCGGTGGCCGCCGCCTCGAGCACCCGCCCGGCGCGGGCGGCGCTGGCCAGGACCGCCCACCCGTCACCGCCCGGTGCGAGGGTGACCGCCACCCGCTGGGCCAGGGCCAGGGCCACGTCAGGCAGCGCCGAGTTGCGACCGACCACGGTCTCGGCGGTGCCCACCGAGTTGGCCAGGTCTGGCTTCGCCGCACCGCAACCGGTCATCCCGGCCAGGTGGTCGTGGCCGGCCAGCGTCACCGGGACGCCCTCGGGAAGGCCCGACCACGCCCCTCCCCGGGCCGACACCCGGCCGAGGGTCGAGCCCGCCGTCCCGATGGGAGGAAAGACGCCGACGTCGAAGCCGGCTGCCCCGGCGACCTCGGGCAGCCAACAACGCCTCTGCACGTCGAAGCAGCCGGTCCGGGCGGCGAGGGAGTGCTCGGTGGCCTGCACACCCGTGAGCCCGTGCAGGCACAGCTCGGGGACGCCCAGCCAGCGGTGCGTGCCCCGCACGCCGGCGTCGACCAGCCAGCCCAACTTGGCCACCGAGGTGACGGTGCGCACCCGTTGGCCGATGGCCAGCGCCAGCTCGTCGCCGAACCGCTCGTGCAGCCGGGCCACCACCTCGGCACCCCTCGGGTCGTGCCAGGCGATGACCGGGGCGAGGGGCGACCCCTCGGCGTCGACGGGGGCGCCGCTCTCGGCGATGCCGGCGATGCCCACGCCGGCCACGCCGGCCCGGTCGTCGCCCAGCGTGGCGAGGACTGTGCCCACCACGTCGAGCAGCTCGCCGGCGCCCATCTCGGTGCCCGCCGGCCCGGATGCGAACGGCGTGGGCGCCGAGGCCACGGCCACCTCGGCCCCCGCCTCGTCCACCAGCACGGCCTTGACCCTGGTCGTGCCGAGATCGAGCCCCAGCAGCACCGGTCGCCTGCGCATCTCCGCAGTCCACCATGTTCCCGAGGAAGCGCCGCAACCCAATACCCTCTGGTTCATGAGCTCCGATCCGTACGTCTCGGCAGTGGTCACGCTTCGCAGCGACCAGGGGGACGGTGGTGGGGAGGCGCCGGCGCCGGATCCCCAGGTGGCATCCCAGGCGGCGGCGATCCTCGAGGGTGGCAGCCCCTCGCCCAACATCGCCTCCCGGCGCACCGCCGCACCGGGGGACATCTCCGTCCCCGAAGGGGGCGACCTCACCACTCGGATCAAGGGGTACTTCACCAACGCCGCCTTCGAGGTCCACGCCCCGGTGCGCTCGAGCTTCTCCATCGGTGCTCCCCGCTCCCGGTTCGAGAGCTTCTTCGGGCACAAGCTCGTGATCGACGAAGGGACCCTCGGCAGCCCGGTGACCACCGAGGACGGCGGACGCGAGCTGAGCACCGAGAACTTCCCGGCTGAGGTGCGCAACGCGGTCGAGAGCATCCTGCTCCCTGAGCCACCCGACTTCCCACCCGGGATCGGCTGAAGCCGCAGGTACTCCCCTCGCTCAGAGGGCGAGGGCGAGGGCGTAGCCGGCGCCGGCCAGGCCGACGGTCAACACGAGGGTGACGGCCACGTTCAGCGCTGCCGCGCCGGAGGAGCCGTCCCCGGCCAGGCGCACGGTGCCGACGGCGAAGGTGGAGAAGGTGGTGAAGGCGCCCAGGAACCCGGTGCCGACCACCACCCTCACCGTCTCGTCGACGCCGTGGCGGGCGACCAGGCCGGCCAGCACCCCGGCGGCGGCCGATCCGACCACGTTGACCACAAGGGTCCCCAACGGGAACCGCCGGGACCAGGGCCCCGAGGCGGCGGTGTCGACGACGTAGCGGGCGGCGGCGCCGGCGGCGCCGGCGATGGCCACGGC
>JAHWJR010000087.1:5801-7547 GCA_019348335.1 Actinomycetota bacterium | reverse complement strand
CCTACCCGTCCAGCGACGGAACCGAGGTCCCCATGTTCCTCGTGCGCCGCGACGACGTGCGGCCCACCCCCGACACGCCGGTGGTGCTCACCGGCTACGGAGGCTTCGCCATCGCCAACGGCCCCGCCTGGTCGCCGGTGGCCGTGGCGGTGGCCGACGCCGGCGGGATCTACGCGGTGGCCGGCATCCGGGGCGGCTCCGAACACGGCGAGGACTGGCACCGGGCGGGCATGGGCGCCCACAAGCAGCAGTCGTTCGACGACTTCCTCGCCGCCGCCGACTGGTTGGTGGCCGAGGGCCTCACCTCGCGCGGTCGCCTGGCCATCCGGGGCGGGAGCAACGGCGGGCTGCTCATGGGCGCCGCGCTCACCCAGCGCCCGGACGTGTGCCGGGCGGTGCACTGTGCCGTGCCCCTGCTCGACATGGTGCGCTTCCCCCACTTCCTCATCGCCCGCCTGTGGGTGGCCGAGTACGGCGACCCGGATCGCCCCGAGGACTTCGCCTGGCTGCACGGCTGGTCGCCGTACCACCGGGTCGTCGACGGCACCTGCTACCCGGCCGTGCTGCTCACCACCGCCGAGAGCGACAGCCGGGTCGACCCCTGCCACGCCCGCAAGTTCGCCGCCCGGCTCCAGCAGGCGACCTCCTGCGGCGACGAGCACCCGGTGCTGCTGCGGGTCGAGCCCCGCGCCGGGCACGGACAGGGCAAGCCGGTGGGCAAGCAGGCCGACGAGGCGGCCGACGTCCTCGCCTTCCTGTTCGACCAGCTCGGCGTGGAGGTCCCCGCCACGGGGTAACGGTGCTCGCCGTGGCCGTCACCGACGATGCGATGTGCGCCGCCGAGGACGCCGGCCTGCGCTACGTCTCCGACGCCGCTCCCGGGATCACCCGCCGGCGCCGGGGCCAGGGCTTCTCCTACCACCGTCCGGACGGCTCACTGGTCGACGACCCCGCCGAGCGGGCCCGCATCGAGTCCATCGTCGTGCCGCCGGCCTGGACCGACGTGTGGATCTGCCCCCGTCCCGACGGCCACATCCAGGCCACCGGGCGCGACGACCAGGGCCGCAAGCAGTACCGCTACCACCCCCGCTGGCGGGAGATCCGCGACGCCAACAAATACGCCACGCTTCGGGCCTTCGGCCACGTCCTGCCGGGCATCCGCGAGCAGGTCGAGTCCGACCTGCGCCGGCGGAACCTGCCGGAGGAGAAGGTCCTGGCGGCGGTGGTGCGGCTGCTCGACGAGACCCTCATCCGCATCGGCAACGACGAGTACGCCGACGCCAACGACTCCTACGGGCTCACGACCCTCCAGGACGACCACGCCACCATCTCGGGCGCCCGCCTGCGGCTGGAGTTCGAGGCCAAGAGCGGGGCGGAGTCCGACGTGGTGCTGCGCGACCGGCAGCTGGCCCGCATCGTCAAGCAGTGCCAGGACCTGCCCGGCGAGGACCTGTTCCAGTACGTCGAGGGCGACCGGGTGATCGACGTGACCTCGACCCACGTCAACGACTACCTCCGCCGGCTCACCGGCGGCGCGCACACGGCCAAGGACTTCCGGACCTGGGGCGGCACCGTCGTGGCCGCCGAGAAGCTGGTGGAGCTGGGCGGCTACCGCACGGTCAAGGAGGCCGACCACAACGTGCTGGTGGCCATCGACGCCGCCGCCGAGCGGCTGAACAACACCCGCACGGTGTGCCGCAACTGCTACGTCCACCCCCGCATCCCCGAGTCCTACCGGGACGGCTC
>JAHWJR010000087.1:0-5701 GCA_019348335.1 Actinomycetota bacterium | reverse complement strand
TCTGACCCGAATACCCTCGGTGCGATGCTCGACCACGTCTTCACCGACGCCATCGGCGCCCTGCGGGACGCCATGGAGAGCGCCCTGCTCGAGCGCCAGACCTTCGAGGAGCGCTTCCAGGTCGACGTGCTGCTGGGCGACGTGACGTGGGAGACCAGCTACGGCCTGCCCGGGGAAGGGTCGCCGCCGCGGGTCCGGGCCGACCTCACCCTCGACTGGCCCACCTGGTCGCAGACCGCCTACCGCAACTGGTACATCGAAGAGCCCCTGGACGAACCGCCGGAGATCCTCGTCGAGGTGACGTTGCGCATCCAGCGCCTGGCCCGGCGCCCCGACCCGGGACGGGTGCTGGGGGCGCTGCCCGACGCCAGCCCGCCCATCGGCGGGGACACCCTCGCCCGCTCCGGGGCGACCATCGAGCAGACGTGCGGACGCGACCTCAGCGACGGGGAGTTCGCCATCGAGGTGGCCTACGAGGGCAGCATCCCCCTCGACGAGCGGACCCTGGCCGACGGCTCCGTGCTCGACGACCAGTTCGGCGGCATCGGCGGCTGGGTGGCGTCCACCCTGGTGCGCCTGGGCGACCTGACCTTCGAGTTCCTGCCTCCCGAGCCCGACACCGAGGGCCGCTGACCGCTTGCGCTAGTCGAGGAGCGTCCCCACCAGGGTGTCGAGCGGGGTCTCCGGCCGGGCGCCCAGGTGGGTGATGACCTCGGCGGCGGCGACGGCCCCGAGCTTCCCGCAGGTCTCGGCGTCGCAGCCCCGGCTGAGGCCGTGGAGGAAGCCGGCGGCGTAGAGGTCGCCGGCGCCGGTGGTGTCGACGACTCGGGGAACAGTGACGGCGGGAACGTCGTGGCGCTGGCTGCCGGCCGAGACCGTCGAGCCGCGGGCGCCGCGGGTCAGGGCGACGAGCGAGCACCGGCGCTCGGCGCTGGAGAGGGCCTCGTCGGCGTCGTCGGTGCCGTACAGCAGGCGCAGCTCGTCCTCGTTGGCGAACAGGAGGTCGGCGGTGCCCTCCACCAGCTCCAGGAACTCCTGGCGGAACCGGCCCACGCACATCGAGTCGGACAGCGTCAGTGCCACCTTGCGCCCGGCCCGGTGGGCGGCGGCCGCCGCCTTGTAGAACGCCTCCCGGGCACCCTTCTGCTCGACGAGGTAGCCCTCCAGGTAGGTGACGGCGGCATCGGCCACCAGCTGCTCGTCGACGTCGTCGGGACCGAGCTCGGCAGCGGCGCCCAGCAGCGTGGACATGGTCCGCTCGGCATCGGGGGTGACCGCCACCAGGCAGCACCCGGTGGGCGCCTCGCCCGGCGTCGGCCCCGAGTGGAACTCCACGCCCACGGAGCGGATGTCGTCGGCGAAGACCTTTCCCAGCCGGTCGTCACCCACGCTGCCGATGAAGGCGCCCCGCCCACCCAGTGACGCCACGCCGGCGAGCGTGTTGGCCGCCGAGCCGCCGGAGCTCTCGGCGGCGGGGCCGAGGTCCTCTCGCAGCACGAGGGCCCGGCCGGCATCGAGCAGCGCCATCGAGCCCTTCACCAGGCCGTGACCGGTGAGGAAGGCGTCGTCGACCTGGGCGATGACGTCGACCAGGGCGTTGCCGATGCCGAGGACGTCGAAGCGGGTGTCCATGGGCGCAAGCTAGCGCCCGAGGTCAGGACACCGATCAGGCGGTACGCCGGCGACGGTCCACGGTCAGCAGGTAGATGATGCCGACGAGCCAGCCCAGGCCGACGAGCCAGGCGACCAGGATCCCGATACCCCAACCGGTGTCGCCGTTCTTGAACGCTCGGTAGGCGCCATAGAACGTGGCCACCAGGAACCCGGCGAGCACGAGGAGGATGAGCAGTTCCGGTGCACCGAGGGCCTCCATGTTGGAGAACGTACAGGATCGCCCTCAGCGTCGGTCGCCGCCTGACTCAGACGCCGTGCAGCCACGAGCAACTGCGGCGCACCATTCCCTCGGATGCACCATCGCCGCAGGCAACGCCTCGCACCCCCGTTACCATCCCGGCATGCAGGAAGAGGGCGAGATCGAGGGCCAGAACGACGGGCACCGGCTGCCCCGCACGGTGGTCCCCCGCCGCTACGAGCTGCGCATCGAGCCCGACCTCGACACCTCCACCTTCGACGGCACCGCCGCCATCGCCGTGGAGATCACCGAGCCCGTGGACGAGGTGGTGCTCAACGCCGTCGAGCTCGAGATCCTCGAGGTGGAGCTCACCGCCGCCGACGGCACCCGGCGAGCCGCCCAGCCCCACCTCGACCCGCGGACGGAGCGGCTCACGCTGGCGCTGGCCGAGACGGCCCACGCCGGCGACTGGACGCTGCACCTGCGCTTCCGAGGGGTGCTGAACGACAAGCTCGCCGGCTTCTACCGCAGCGTGTTCACCGACGACGCCGGCAACGGGCACGTCATCGCCACCACCCAGATGGAGGCCACCGACGCCCGGCGGGTGTTCCCTTGCTGGGACGAGCCCGACCGCAAGGCGGTGTTCGCGGTGACCCTGGTGGTGGCCGAGGGCCTGCTGGCGGTGAGCAACACCTCGGTGGTCGACGAGCGCCCCACCGACGACGGCCGCGTCGCCGTGCGCTTCGCCGACACCATCCCCATGAGCACGTACCTGGTGGCGTTCGTGGTCGGCCCGCTCGAAGCCACCGAGCCCGTCGACGTCGACGGCGTGCCGCTGCGGGTGGTGCACGTGCCCGGCAAGGGCCACCTGGCGCCCTTCGCCCTGGACGTCGCCCAGTTCTGCCTGCGCTGGTTCGGCGACTACTACGGCATCGCCTATCCCGGCGACAAGTGCGACCTGATCGCCGTGCCCGACTTCGCCTTCGGCGCCATGGAGAACCTGGGCGCCATCACCTTCCGGGAGCAGGTCCTGCTCGTCGACCCCGACGCCGTGTCCCGCGCCGAGCTGGAGCGGGTGGCCGACGTGGTGGCCCACGAGCTGGCCCACATGTGGTTCGGCGACCTGGTGACCATGCGCTGGTGGAACGGCCTGTGGTTGAACGAGGCCTTCGCCACGTTCATGGAGGTCGCCGCCGTCGACGCCTACAAGCCCGAGTGGCGCCGGTGGGAGACGTTCTCCTCCGAGCGCTCGGCCGCCTTCGCCGTCGACTCCCTGGCCAGCACCCGGCCCATCGAGTACCCCGTGCACTCCCCTCAGGACGCCGAGGGCATGTTCGACGTGCTCACCTACGTCAAGGGCGCCTCGGTGCTGCGCATGCTCGAGCAGTACCTCGGCACCGAGGGCTTCCGGGACGGCATCCGCCGCTACCTCGCCGCCCATGCCTACGGCAACGCCGAGACCTACGAGCTCTGGGACGCCATCGAGGAGGCGACGGGAGCGCCGGTGCGCCGCATCATGGACGCCTGGATCTTCCGGGGTGGCTACCCGCTGGTGGGCGCCGAGGCCGAGGACGGCCGGTTGCGCCTCGACCAGCAGCGGTTCCTGTTCGCCGGCGCCGACGAGGCCGAGCCGGCGACGTGGCCCGTCCCCCTGCTGGCGTCGGCCGGAGGCGAGCCGGTGCGGCTGCTGCTGGAGACCGACGCCACCGACGTGGCGGTCGAGGGCGATCCGGCCGTGGTCAACGCCGGCGCCTCCGGCTTCTACCGGGTGCGCTACGGCCCCCGGCTGCTGGCCTCGTTGCGGGGGTCGCTTCCCGGGCTGGCCGCGGTCGAGCGGGCGGCGCTCGTCGACGACACCTGGGCGGCGGTGCTCGCCGGGCAGACGCCGGCCCCCGATCTGCTCGAGCTGGCCCAGGGTTTCGGTGACGAGACCGACCGCACGGTGTGGGCCACCCTGACCGGGGTCCTCGGCGCCGTCGACCACCTCCTCGACGGCGAGCCTCGCCAACGCTTCCAGGCCTGGGTGCGCACCCTCGTGGGCCCGGCCCACCAGCGCCTGGGGTGGGAGCCCGCCCCCGGCGAGGACGAGCTCACCCGAGCGCTGCGGGGCATCCTCATCGGCGCCGCCGGCGTGCTCGGTGACGACGGCGAGGTGCAGGCGCAGGCCCGGCGGGCCCACGGCGCCTACCTCAGCGATCCCGCCTCGCTCGACCCCGACGTGGCCGCCGCCGCCGCCAACGTGGTGGCCTCCAAGGGCACGGCCGACGACCACGCCACCTTCCTGGAGCGCTACCGCAGCTCGCCCTCGCCCCAGGAGTCGGTGCGCTACCTCTATGCCCTGGCCCGGTTCCCCGACCCCGACCTGGCCCAGCAGACGTTGGCCATGACCCTCACCGACGCCATCCGCTCGCAGAACGCCCCCTACGTCGTGATGCGCTTCCTCGGCAACCGCGACGTCAACGACGTGGCCTGGCGCTTCGTCGAGCACAACTGGGAGGCGATCGTCGCCCGCTTCCCCGACAACGCCATCCCGATCATGTTGGGGGGCGTCACCGCCCTCTCCACATCTGAGCGCGCCGCTGCGGTGCACGCCTTCCTCAGCGACCACCCCGTTCCGCAGGGGCAGAGGACGGTCCAGCAGCACCTGGAGCGATTGCGGGTCAACGTCGCCCTGCGGCAGCGGGAGGCGGCTCAGGTGGCCGCCTGGTTGCCCTGAGCGCCCTGGGGGGCGGGAGCCCGGCGGCACCGGCCGTCTTCGCCGTCGAGGACACCACCGCCCAGCTCGTCTGGGGTTGCCTGCCCCCGGGCGCGACACGGGTCACCGCCGGCGGCGCCGAGGTGGTGGTGGAGGGTGACGGCGGCCCGGCGTCCGCCCTGCTGGAGGGGCTCCCGCCCGGCCGTTCGCTGGAGATGGTCGTCGAGACCGAGGGCGCTCCTCCCGGGCCCGCCGGGCGGTTGCGCACGCTGGCACCGCCGCCGGGACCGGAGCTGTTCCGCTTCGCCACCGTCAACGACATCCACCTCGGCGACCCCCACTTCGGCAAGTGGCCGAGGATCCCCCACCCCGACCAGGCGGACGAGCCGCCACCGCAGCGGTGCCTGCGGGCAGCGGTGGCCGAGCTGCGGGAATGGGGCGCCGAGCTGGTGGTGGCCAAGGGCGACCTCACCGACCACGGCCAGGCCGGCGAGTGGCGATCGGCAGCCGAGTTGCTGGCGGGCGCGGGGGTGCCGGTGGAGGCCATCCCCGGGAACCACGACGTGTGCGAAGGGGCGGTGGCCGGAGACGAGATCCTGGCCGGCGCCGGCATCCGGCTCCACTCCGGCGGCGCCGTCGCACGCGACCTCCCCGGCGTGCGCCTGGTGCTGGGCGACACCACCATCGCCGGAGAGGACAAAGGGACCCTCGCCGGCATCACCGACGAGGTGGCCCGGCTGGCGGCGGAGGCCGGCGGGCCGGCGGTGGTCGCCATCCACCACCACCCCCAGCGGCACCGGGTCGCCACCCACCCGCCGCAGGGAGTGCCCGGTGCCGAGGGCCGGCCCTTCCTGCGCGCCCTCGCCGCCGCCAACCCGGCCACGCTGGTGACGAGCGGCCACAGCCACCGCCACCGCCGCCACCGCTGGGGCCCCCTCACCGTGGTCGAGGTGGGCTCGCCCCAGGACTTCCCCGGCACGTGGGCCGGCTACGTCGTGCACGAGGGCGGCATCCGCCAGGTCGTGCGGCGCATCGCCGATCCCGAGGCGCTGCGCTGGACCGACTCGACGCGCCGCGCCTTCTTCCGGCTGTGGGGCCACTGGTCGCCCGGCACCCTCGACCAGCGCTGCTTCAGCCTCTCCTGGCCCGACCCC
>JAHWJR010000293.1 GCA_019348335.1 Actinomycetota bacterium | reverse complement strand
CGAGCAGGCCGTCCCGCCAGGCGGCGTAGTCGTAGCGGTACCGGCCCTGGCGGCGCAGCTCGGCCCGGGCCTCGGCGGCCACGGTCACCAGGTCGCCGAGGGTGGCCGGGAGCACGGCGTCGAGCTCCTCCCGCAGGAAGCGGGCGGCGGCCGGGCTGTGGCCGTCGGTGGTGACGGCCACCGTGACCGGGCCCCGGCGCACGACGGCAGGGACGGTGACGTCGCAGTTGACCGGATCGTCGACGGCGTTGAGCAGGGCCCCGGCCCGGGAGGCGTGGCGGCGCAGCCGGGCGTTGAGGCGCCCGTCGCCGGTGGCGGCGAACACCAGCGACGCCCCCCGCAGGTCGCCCCGGCGGTAGCGGCGGGGGCGCCAGTGGAGGTGTCCCGCCGTTACGAGCTGGCGCAGCCCGGTGGTGATCCGGGGGCTGACCACCACCAGGCGGGCGCCGGTGGGCAGCAGCGTCTCCACCTTGGCCTCGGCGGCGACAGCGCCGCCGACGACGACGACGGTGGCGCCGGCCAGGCGCCACGACACCACGTACCCACGGGTTGCGTCCACGGGCACGACGGTACGGACGGGCGGTTTCCCCACCGTTGTCCGCCCGTCACGGGCGTGTGAACGACTCCTCTCAGGCCCGGGAGCAGCCGTGCGCGTCTTGTCGCCAGGTGGAAACCGAGGGGGACATCGCCGGCAACACGCCGTCCGTACCGTCCATCTCCATGGCTGCACCGAACATCCCCGCCGCCAAGCGCGCCGGCCTGCCCGTCGATCTCGACCGGCTGGCCGCCGAGGGCGACGGCTGGCTGAGCGCCGAGGACCGGTACTCGCTCAAGACCTGGGGGGTGTGCACCCAGGAGCAGGACCACGTGTTCATGGTCCGGGTGCGCACCCCCGGCGGGGCGCTGCCGACCGCCCAGGCCCGGGGCCTGGCCCGCATCTCCCGCTCGTTCGGGCCCGACTGGCTCCACCTGACCACCCGCCAGAACGTCGAGCTCCACTGGGTGCCCGACCGGCGGGTGGCCGCCCTGCTCGACGCCGTGGCCGAGATCGGCATGACCACCCGCTCGGGCTGCGGCCACACGCTGCGCAACGTGATGTGCTCGGAGGAAGCGGGCCTCAGCCTGGACGAGCCCTTCGACTGCCTGCCCGACGCCCGGGCGGTGAGCGACGCCGTCGTGGCCCGCTCCGCCGAGCTGAACACGGTCCTGCCCAGTCGGGTCAACGTCTCCTTCGGCGGCTCGCCCCGGTGCCGGGCCGACGCCCGCCTCAACGACGCCGGCTTCGTCTCCGTCCTGCGCGACGGGGAGCCGGGCTACCAGCTCTGGGCCGGCGGCAGCCTGGGGAAGGCCCCGTTCCTGGCGGTGGAGCTCGCCCATTTCGTGCCCCGGGCCTCCGTCGTGGCCGCCGCCGAGGCCTTGATCGAGGTGTTCGTGGAGCACGGCGACCTCGACAAACCGGCCAAGGGCCGGATGAAGTTCGTCATCGAGCGCCTGGGAGAGGACGGCTTCCGGGCGGCGTGGGACCAGGCCTTCGCCGCCGCCCGGCGCCGGCCCCACCCCGAGGCCCCACCCGTGGAGGTCCTCCCCGAGGTCGACCGGGTGGCCGTGCTCACCCACGTCCCCCCCGGGGGGTGGTCAGCCGGCGTGCGCCCCCAGCGGGTGCCCGGGCTGGCCACCCTCACCGTCGACATCCCGCTGGGCGACACCAACGGCTCCGAGCTCGAGGTGCTGTGCGACCTGGCCGACCAGCACGGCGACGGTGCCGTGAACCTCAGCCGCGACCAGAACGTGGTGCTGCGCAACGTGCCCGTCGCCGCCGTGACCGCGGTGCGCGACGCGCTCCGCACCCGGGGGCTGTACCTGGCCGGCGAGGCCCGCACCGCCTCGGTCCGGGCCTGCACCGGCTCGGCGGTGTGCGCCCTCGGCATCACCACCGCCCCCGACGCCGGCAAGGCGCTGCTCACCAGCGCCGGGCTGGGACGGAACTCGTCGCTGCGGGTGCACGTGTCGGGCTGCCCCAACTCCTGCGCCCAGCACCAGGCCGGCGACATCGGCCTGTCGGGGTCGAAGGTGCGGGTCGGCGGCCGGGCCCGGGACGGTTACCACGTGTACCTCGGGGCCGACCTCGACGCCGGCCGGGTGGGCGAGGTGGTGGGCCGGGTGGCGGCCGAGGACGTGCCCGCCGCCGTGGAGACGGTGGTCGGCACGTGGGAGTCGCTGCGCCACGACGGCGAGCGCCTGGGTGCCACCGTGCACCGCATCGGCCACGACGCCTTCGCCCGCCACCTGGAGGCGGTCATGGACGAGCGCTGGGCCAGCGG
>JAHWJR010000292.1 GCA_019348335.1 Actinomycetota bacterium | reverse complement strand
TCAGAGATGACCAGGGAGATGGAGACCGACGTCGTCGTCCTCGGGATGGGGAGTGGCGGCGAGGACGTCGCCGGGCGGCTGGCCCAGGCCGGCCTCGACGTCGTCGGCGTCGAGCGGGAGCTGGTGGGCGGCGAGTGCCCCTACTGGGCTTGCGTGCCGTCGAAGATGATGCTGCGTGCCGCCCACCTGCTGGCCGAGGCTCGGCGGGTGCGGGGCATGGCCGGCGATTCGGTGGTGCGGCCGGACTGGGCCCCGGTGGCCAAGCGGATCCGCGAGGAGGCGACCGACTCCTGGGACGACCAGGTGGCCGTCGAGCGCTTCGAGGGCAAGGGCGGCCGCTTCCTGCGAGGTGAGGGACGCATCCTCGGCCCCGGCGCCGTCGCCGTCGGCGAGCACCACCTGCGCGCCCGGCGAGGCGTGGTGATCGCCACCGGCACCTCACCCGTCATCCCCCCCGTACCCGGCCTCGACCAGGTCCCCTACTGGACCAACCGGGAAGCGGTCGCGGCCGAGGAGCTGCCGAGCTCGCTGGTGGTCCTCGGCGGTGGCGCCGTGGGCGTGGAGCTGGCCCAGGTCTTCGCCCGTTTCGGGGTGGACGTCACCATCGTCGAGGCCCTGGACCGTTTGCTGCCCGGCGACGAGCCCGAGGTGGGGCCGGTTCTGGCCGAGGTCCTCGCCGCCGACGGCGTCGACGTGCGGGTCGGCGTCAAGGTGAGCGAAGTGCACCGCGACGGGGCGCGGGTGGCGGTGGCGCTCGAGGACGGCACCGCGGTGGCCGCCGCCCAGCTCCTCGTGGCCACCGGCCGCCGAGCCGATCTGGCCGCCATCGGCGTCGGAGCGGTCGGCATCGACGAGTCGCAGCGCTGGCTTCCCGTCGACGACCGCCTCCGGGTCATCGACGGCGTGTGGGGAGTGGGCGACCTCACCGGCAAGGGTGCCTTCACCCACGTGGCCCTGTACCAGGCCCCCATCGCCGTCGCCGACATCCTGGCCGAGGACGGGCCACCGGCGGACTACCGGGCCGTTCCTCACGTCACCTTCACCGACCCCGAGATCGGGGCGGTGGGGCTGTCGGAGGAGGCGGCCCGGGCGGCGGGGATCGCCGTTCGGGTGGGGATGGCACGGGTGCCGGAGACGGCCCGGGGCTGGATCCACAAGTCGGGCAACGAGGGCGTGATCAAGCTGGTGGCCGACACCGACCGAGGTGTCCTCGTCGGGGCCACTGCCATGGGTCCCTCCGGCGGTGAGGTGATCGGCCTGCTCACCCTGGCGGTCCACGCCGAGGTGAACGTGGAGCACCTGCGGCGGATGATCTACACCTACCCGACGTTCCACCGCGGGGTGGAGGACGCCCTGCGGGACCTGGACGTCTGACCAGGCGCGGGGACACGGGCTCGCTCGACGCGCCCGGGCACGGAGACGACGACAACGAAGGGAAACGTCATGAGGTTCGGAATCTGTGGGCTCGGCCGGATGGGCTCGAGCCTCGGCATGCAGGCGCTGGACAAGGGCCACGAGGTGGTGGGCTTCGACCCCGGAGGCTCTGAGGAGCTGCAAGCAGCAGGAGGCACCGTGGTCGAGTCGATCGCCGCGCTGGCCGATGCGCTGGAACCGCCTCGGGTGGCCCTGGTCTACGTCCCCCACGGCGACCCGACCGAGCAGGTGGTCAGCCAGCTGGCCGACACGTTCGACGCCGGTGACGTGGTGGTCGACGGTGGCAACACCCATTGGGACGACTCGGTGCGCCGCCATGGCGAGCTCGCCGAAGCCGGCGTCCACTTCCTCGACGCCGGTACCAGCGGCGGCGTCAGCGGAGCCCGCCAGGGAGCGTGCTTCATGGTGGGTGGTGACGAGGAGGCCTACGAGATCGTGCGGCCGGTGTTCGAGGACCTGGCGGTGCCGGACGGCGCCCTCCACGTCGGTCCAGCGGGATCCGGGCACTTCACCAAGAACGTCCACAACATGATCGAGTTCGGCATGGTCCAGGCCATCGGTGAGGGCGTGGAGATGCTGAAGCGCTGTGACTGGGAGCTCGACCTGGCCGCCGTGTTCCACAACTGGAACCACGGCTCGGTGATCCGGTCGTGGCTGGTGGAGCTGATGGAGACGGCGCTGCGGTCCAAGCACGACATGGGCGGCGTCGATCCTTACGTGGAGGACACCGGCGAGCAGCGCTGGGGCATCGAGTTCGCCATGGACAAGGAGATCCCGGTTCCCCTCCTGGCCCAGGCGGTGTGGGGCTTCTACGAGTCCCGCGACCCGGACCGGCCGTGGGCCAGGACGGTGGCGCTGTTGCGCCACGAGTACGGCAAGCACCCGCTGCAGGGTCG
>JAHWJR010000291.1 GCA_019348335.1 Actinomycetota bacterium | reverse complement strand
GCCGGCGGGCTCCCCGGCGGGCTCCGGAGCGTCCCCGGGCTCGTGCCCGGAGGGGGGCCGCAGGCTCGGGGCGATCTTGCCCAGCATCCCGTTGACGAAGCGGCCGGAGTCGTCGGTCGAGTAGCGCTTGGCCAGCTCCACCGCCTCCGAGATGACCACCCCGGTGGGCACGTCGGGGCGGTGGCTCAGCTCGTAGAGGGCCATGCGCAACAGGGTGCGGTCGAGCACCGGCATGCGCTCGATGGTCCACCCCCGGGCGTGGCCGGTGATGAGGGCGTCGAGCTCGGCCCGGTGCTCGGCCACGCCGGCCACGACGTCGGCGGCGAAGGCGTCGGGCGGGACCGGCAGCGACTGGAGCACGGCTCCGGGCTCGCAGTCCTTGGCCTCGGCCTCGTAGAGCAGCGACAGGGCGCGCTCGCGGGCCTCACGCCGGCGGGAACCGAGGCCGTCCGGGGACGGTCGCCGGCGGGCCCTGGCCTCAGGCACGGGTGAGGTACTGACCGCTGCGGGTGTCGACCTTGATGCGGTCGCCGGGGTTGACGAACAGCGGCACGTTGACGGTGAGCCCGGTCTCGAGCGTGGCCGGCTTGCGGCCGCCGGACACACGATCGCCCTGGAAGCCGGGCTCGGTGTCGGTGACCGCCAGCTCCACGGCGGCGGGGAGGTCGACGCCGACGATCTCGGTGCCGTACATCTGGAGCACGACGTTGGACCCCTCGACCAGGTACTCGGCGGCGCCTTCCAGGGCGCTGGGGGGCACGGTCATCTGGTCGAACGAGGCGTTGTCCATGAAGATCAGGTCGTCGCCCTCGCGGTAGAGGTACTGCATCTCCCGCTTGTCGATGACCGCCCGCTCGACCTTCTCGGCGGCCCGGAAGGTGCGGTCGACCACCGCCCCGGTGCGGGTGTTCTTGAGCGTGGTGCGCACGAAGGCGCCGCCCTTGCCCGGCTTGACGTGCTGGAAGTCGACGACCTGGAACAGGCCCTCGGGCAGGTCGAGGGTCATGCCCGTCTTGAGGTCGTTGGTGGTGATGCTCATGGCAGTTCGGGGTCCTTGGGCGCGAGAGTGAGCAGGCGGCAGCCTTCGGTGGTGACCACGACGGTGTCCTCGATGCGCACGCCCCCGTGCTCGGGGAGGTAGACACCGGGCTCCACGGTCACGACGTGGCCGGGCACCAGGGTAGCAGTGGAGCCGGCCGAAACCCGGGGCTCCTCGTGGATGTCGAGGCCCACCCCGTGGCCGGTGCTGTGCAGGAAGGCGTCGCCCCATCCCGCCTCGTCGATGACGTCGCGGCAGGCACGGTCGACCTCGGCGCACTCCACGCCGGCGACGACGGTGCGGACCCCGGCGGCCTGGCTGTAGGCCACCACCTCGAGCATGCGCTCCTGGGTGGGCGTGGGTGTGCCCACCATGGTGGTGCGGGTCATGTCGGAGCGGTACCCGTCGACGGTGGCGCCGAAGTCGATCACCACCAGGTCGCCGTCGACGATGCGACGGGGGCCGGGGCGGGCATGGGGCTTGGCGCCGTTGGGCCCCCCGGCCACGATGGTCTCGAAGCTCGCCCCCTCGGCGCCGAGGCGGCGCACCTCGGTGTCGAGCTCGAGGGCGAACTCGGCCTCGGTCGGGCCCTCGTCCAGCCGGTGGCGCACGGCGGCGAGGGCGGCGTCGGCGATGGCGGCGGCGGCGGCCATGCGGGCCACCTCGCCCTCGTCCTTGACCTGGCGCAGGTCCTCCACCAGCGACTCGGTGGGCACCAGCTCGGCCTCGGGGAACCACTCGCCGGCATAGCGCCGCTGGGCGGCCCAGCTCACGTGCGCCGCCTCCAGCCCCAGCCGGCGGACGCCGGCGGCGGCGCTCGACAGCGCCTCCTGCTGAGCGCCGCCGGTGAGGCCGATCTGGAGGCGGGCGTCCACGCCGGCGGCGGCGAGCTGCTCGCCGGCCTG
This sequence comes from Actinomycetota bacterium, assembly GCA_019348335.1. Classification (GTDB taxonomy): domain Bacteria; phylum Actinomycetota; class Acidimicrobiia; order Acidimicrobiales; family CADCSY01; genus JAHWJR01. The sequence goes on along the minus strand of JAHWJR010000291.1, from coordinate 419 downwards.
GTCGCGGTAGCGCCCGTCGGTGACCAGCAACAGCTCGTCGGGCAGCACCAGCAGCAGGCCCGCCGAGCCGGTGAACCCGGTCAGGTAGCGCAGGTTGGCCAGCTCGGTCACCAGCAGGGCCTCGCAGCCGGCCTCGCCGAGTCGCTCCCGCAGCCGCCCGGCCCGGGCGGGCACGTCCATGGGCGGCATCCCCACCGCCGGCGTGGTGATCGTGGTCATCGCTGGAGGAGCCTCCTCACCGCGTCGACGGCCAGGCCATAGCCGTGCCCGCCGAAGCCGGAGATCGAACCGGTCGCCACCGGCGCCACCACCGAGGTGTGGCGCCAGGGCTCCCGGGCGTTGGGGTTGGACAGGTGCAGCTCGACGATGACGCCGTCGAAGGCGGCGAGGGCGTCGTGCAGCGACCAGGCGTAGTGGGT
>JAHWJR010000290.1 GCA_019348335.1 Actinomycetota bacterium | reverse complement strand
CACCGCCGTACTCCCCCTGAGGGATGACGCCCTCGAAGTCGAAGTACTCGATGGGATGGTCCTCGACGTGGACGGCGAGCTGTCGGGCGGCGGGGTCGAGCGTCGGGCCCTTGGGGACGGCCCAGCTGGCCAGCACGCCGTCCACCTCCAGCCGGACGTCGTAGTGGAGCCGGCGGGCCCGGTGCCGTTGCACGACGAAGCGCCCCGACGCCGTCGCCGCCCCCGAGCCCTCCGGCTCGGCCGTGACCGAGAAGTCGCGCTTGGCCCGGTAGGCCTCCAGGCGGTCCGAGGACGTCACCGGTTGGCGTCCCACCGGCGGTTGACCAGCGGCTCGAGGCCCACGCCGAGGAAGGACAGCCCGAGGACGGCGGCGGTGATGGCGAACCCGGCGGGCAGCACCCACCACAACCACACCGGGGTGAAGTACAGCCCGGGCTGGAGCAGGGCCTTGTTGAGCATGAGGCCCCAGCTGGAGCCGCTGGGGTCCCCCAGGCCGAGGAAGGCCAGCGACGCCTCGAGCAGCACGGCGTTGGCCGCCACCAGGATGAAGCTGGAGATCACCAACGGGCCCAAGGCGGGCACCAGGTGGCGGGCCATCAGGTAGCCGATTCCGCCCCCGAAGCCCCGGGCGGCGGACACGAAGCCCCGCTGTCGCAGGCTCATGGCCCGGCTCCGCAGCATGCGGGCGACCACCGGCCAGGTCATGGCGGCGATGACCACGATGAGGCTGACCCGGTTGGCGCCGACCATGGCGGCGACGAGGATCAGCAACGGGAGGCGGGGGATGCCGAGGAACACGTCGACCACCCGCATGGCCACGGTGTCGGCCACGCCACCGAGCAGACCCGCCCCCACGCCGACCAGGATGCCGGCCACGACGGCGAGGGTGGCGGCACCCGCCCCGACCGTCAGCGAGTCGCGCCCTCCCCAGAGAATCTGCGAGAAGATGTCCTGCCCGAGGTGGTTGGTGCCCAGCAGGTGCTGGCCCGAGGGCGGCTGGAGGGCTCCCCCGGCCAGCACCTCCGGCCGGTAGGGGGCCAGCTGGGGCGCCAGCACGGCGCCGGCGACCAGGGCCAGCAGGATGCCGCCACCGGCGACGACCATGGGCGAGCGGGCGGTGCTCATGCCCGGATCCGGGGGTCGAGCCGGGCGTTGAGGGCGTCGGCGGCGAAGTTGGCGGTGACCACCACCAGGGTGAGCACGAGGAAGCAGGCCTGGAGGGTTGGGTAGTCGCGGAAGGCCACCGCGTCGAAGGTGAGCCGCCCGAGGCCCTGGTAGGCGAACACCGTCTCCACCAGGATGGACCCGGTCACGGCGGCACCGATGTGCACGGCGGTGACGGCGACCACCGGCAACAGGGCGTTGCGGGCGGCGTAGCGGTACTTGATCCGCCGCTCCCGCAGGCCCTTGGCCCGCCCGGCCAGCAGGTAGTCCGACCCGAGCTCCCCGACCATGCTGGCCCGCATGTTGAGGTACTGGCTGGTGGCGAACTGCGCCCCGAGCACCGACGCCGGCAGCACCAGGTGGTGGGCGACGTCCCGCACCGCGTCCAGCGCTCCACCGGCGGTGGCGAAGTAGGTCCGGCTCCCGGCCAGGGGCACCCAGCCCAGCTTCACCCCGAAGACGAACAGGGCCAGGGAGCCGACGAAGAACACCGGGAAGCTGTGCAGGCCCAGGAACACCGCCAGCAGGCCCCGGTCGGCGAGGCGACCCCGGCGCCACGCCGAGCTCACACCGGTGACCCATCCGATCAGGATGGCCAGGGTGATGGAGGTCGACAGCAGCAGCAGCGTCCACGGCAGGCGCTCGGCCACGAGCTGGGCCACGGGGACGTTGTAGCGGATCGACGTCCCCAGCTCGCCGGTGGCCAGGTCACCCAGGTACTTCCGGTACTGGTCCCACAGGGGCAGGTCGAGGCCGTAGTACTCGTTCAACTGGGCCCGGATGACGTCGCTGTGCACGTACTGCGGCGACTCCCCGCTGAGCAGGGCATCGACCGGGTCGCCCGGCAGGGCGCGGGGCAAGGCGAAGTTGGCGGTGATGAGGACGAACACCGTGAGCAGGTAGGAGACGACGAGTTGGCTGCCCCGCCGCCGCCGGGTGGGGCGCAGCCGGGCCTCGGCGCCGGGGAGCGGGACGGCGACCGTCTCGGCCGCCCCACGGGGCTCCGAGAGCTCACGCCGAGGGGATGGGGCCGTGAGCTCCTCGGTCGTCCCCTCAGCAGCCATTCCTACGGCGTCCCGACGCGACGTCTCCCGCCGGCCTCCCGAGGGTTAGCCGCCTTCCTCGAACGGTCGGATCTCGAGCCCGGTCTCCCGCCCGGTGATGAACACGTGCTTGTTCTCGATGGTGGGGACGGTGCTGGCCA
>JAHWJR010000086.1:6219-7717 GCA_019348335.1 Actinomycetota bacterium | reverse complement strand
ATCAGGAGCGACCTCGACAACGCCGAGGTGCTCTACCGCATGTTCTCGTCGTTCGCCCTGAAGAGTCTCGACGCCCGGGCCGTGGTCGACGAGCTGCGGGCCCGGATGGGCGACGAGCTGGACTACCGCATCGAGGCCCGGTGCCAGGCCGACTTCGCCGCCCGCTACCGGGGGCACCCGTTCATCCACGTCCCGGACGTGGTCCCCGAGCGGTCCACCCGGCGGGTGCTCACCAGTGAGTGGGTCAGCGGGAAGCGTTGGGACGAGTTCCTCGCTGCCAGCACGCCGGACGAGCGCCAGCGGGCGGGAGAGGTGCTGTTCCGCTTCGCCCAGGGATCGGTCCACCGCCACCGGGTCTTCAACGGCGACCCGCACCCCGGGAACTACCGCTTCCACTCTGACGGCTCGGTCACCTTCCTCGACTTCGGGCTGGTCAAGCGCTGGCGCCCCGGCGAGCTCGAGCAGCTGATGCCGGTGCTCGACGCCCTGCTGGATGGCGACGCCGAGGGCACCACCCGCAATCTGGTCCGTGCCGGCTTCCTCGCCGCCGACCACGGTCTCGACCCCGCCGACGTCTGGCGCTACGTCAGCGGCCCCTACGAGCCGTACCTCCACGAGGAGTTCACCTTCACCCGCGAGTGGACCGGACAGGCGCTGGCCCGCGCCATCGACGTGTCCGGCCCGTCCGGGGACGTGGTCCGCAGCCTCGACATGCCGTCGTCGTTCGTGATCCTCGACCGGGTGGTGTGGGGCATGTCCGCCCTGCTCGGACGCTTGGAGGCCCGGGCCAGGTGGCGGGCCATCCTGGCCGAGTACCGAAAGGGTGCCCCGCCGGCGACCCCGCTCGGTGAGGAGGTCGCCCGATGGCTCGAGGCCCGGCCGACGGAGGAGGGCGCTACAGCTGGCGGGGGACGGTGACGGGGATGTCGTCGGGGTCGACGAGCAGGACCCGGGTGCCCAGCTCCCACCGGCCGTGCTCGACGTCGAGCCACACGCCCCCGAGGTTTGGCAGCGGCGCCGGCTCGATGCCGGAGTGGCGTTCGATGCCCCGGATGACGCCTCCGTGGGTCACCACCAGGACCTCCGCCTCGCCGTAGGTCGCGGCCAGCTCGTCGAGGGCGCGACGGGCCCGGGAGAACACCTCCGGCGGGGTCTCCCCCCCGGGCGGGCGCGGGCCTCCCGGCTGATCCAGCGCTCCCGGCCACCGCTCGTCGATCTGTTCCCGGGTCAGCCCGGCCCACTCGCCGACGTCCCGTTCGCGCAGCCGGGGCTCGACGGCCACCGGCCCGATGCCGAGCGCATCGGCGAGTATCGCCGCGGTGTCCCGCGCCCGCACCAGGTCGGACGCCACGACGGCGTCGAACCTACCGAGGGCCGGCACCGCCGCCCGGGCCTGCTCGCGGCCCAGCGACGAGAGCGGCGGGTCGGACCAGCCCTGCCAGCGCCCGAGCGCGTTCCACTCCGACTGGGCGTGGCGCACCAGCAGCAGGCGGGTCAC
>JAHWJR010000086.1:0-6119 GCA_019348335.1 Actinomycetota bacterium | reverse complement strand
TCGGCGATGGCGTCGAGCAGCTGCTGGCCCTGCGTCGGGTCAGTGGACTTCTTGGCGTCTCCCGCCAGCTTGGTGGCGGTCCAGAACTTCTCGTGCAGGTCGGGGTAGCTCTCGAGATGGTTGGGCTTGAAGTAGTCGGTCCACAGGACCCAGAGGTGGTGCTTGACCAGGTCGGCGCGCTCCTCTTTGATGAGCACCGCCCGCTGCTTGAACACCGGGTCGTCCGACCCCTGGTACTTCTCCTGGATGCCCTTCACGGACTCCGCCTCGATGCGGGCCTGGGCCGGGTCGTAGACACCGCAGGGCAGGTCGCAGTGGGCGGACGCGTGGACCGGGGGACGGACTCGGTCGATGGCAGTGAGCAGTCGGGAGATCATCGGCGCTCCTTCGCTAGACGGGCTAGATAGTGCAGAGATGGCTCGGTTGCGACCTTACCCGTGGCTCCTCGCGGGCATCACCGTCGCTGCCGTGGCGGCCCTGCGACCGGTCGTGCGGGTCGAGGTCGGCGGCTCCAGCATGGTGCCCACCTTGCTGCCGGGAGACCGGGTCGTGGCCGTGCGGACCCTGGCGCCCCGGGTGGGCGACGTGGCCGCGGTCGCCGACCCCCGAGCGGCCTCCCGCCTGCTGGTCAAGCGGGTGGTCGCCGTGCACCCGGACGGGGGCGTCGAGGTGGCCGGTGACAATCCGGCGGCGAGCACCGACAGCCGCACCTTCGGCCGGGTGGCGGCCGGCGGGGTCACCGGGCGGGTGGTGTGGCGCTACTGGCCACCCGAGCGGCGCGGGCCGGTCTCCACTCAGAGGGCTCTGCTCTTCGCCGCAGGACCACGGGGGTAGAATCCCGCGGTGGATCAGGCCCGGCTCGACTCCGTGTTGGCTCCGGAGTGGGCGGCCGACCCCGCCTCGCTCTCGATGGAAGAGCTGCGGGCGAGGCGTGCCGAGGGCCAGGCCGTCGAAGTGGCGTTGTCGTACCAGCGACGGATGGCCCAGGGCCGCCTCGACATCGTCGCCGCCGAGCGTCAACGGCGGGCGGCGGGCGGCGAGCCCTTCGACCAGGAGCGCATGGTCGACCGCTTGAGCGAGATCCTCGCCCAGCGCACGCGCTCGCCCGGCGTGGGCCGGCTGCCGCAGCTGTTGGCCCCGGAGCCCGCCGAAGCCGAGACGCCCGAGCTCGACGCCATCGCCGGTCCGGGGGTGCTCACGTCGCTGGCGGAGCGCAGCGACGCCGAGGTCGACCAGCTGGTGGACGACCTGGCCGCGTTCGAGACGCGGTGCTCGTCGCTGCGCCGGGAGCTCCACGACCGCATCGACCTGCTCCAAGCCGAGGTGGTCCGGCGCTACCGCAGCGGCGAGGTCTCGATCGAGAGCCTGCTCCAGTGACCGACGCAGCACCGTCGCCCTCCCGCCGGGCCGTGCTGGTGGTGGACGACGACGACTGCATCCGGGCCGTGGTGCGGGCCGTGTTGGAAGCCGGCGACTTCGACGTCGTCGAGGCGGTGGACGGTCCCTCGGCGCTGGAGCTCCTGGCCGTCGGCGGCAACGGGGCCGCCGGGGGTGACGCCGGCGCAGGGCAGGACCAGCCGCCTCCCGACGTGCTGGTGCTCGACGTGATGATGCCGGGCATGGACGGCATCGAGGTGTGCCGGCAGGTCGATCACCGGACCACGCGAGTGCTGATGCTCACCGCCCGGGAGGACGTCGCCATCCGTGACGCCAGCGCCGCCGCCGGCGCCGACGCCTTCCTGGCCAAGCCCTTCTCGGCGGTGGAGCTCCTGGACGCCATCGAACGCCTCAGCTCCGACGCTCCCGGTGGTTGACGGTCCAGGTCGCTCGCTTCCGGCGCCCGAGGCCGACGCCCTCGAGGCCCAGCTCAGGATGTTCGCCCGCGACATCGGCGTCCTCTACCGCGACCAGAAGGAGCGGGCCGAGCAGCTGGAGGAGGCACTCGCCTCCCTGAAGACCACGTACCTGGAGACGATCCGGTCCCTCGCCTTCGTGGTCGAGGCCAAGGACGCCTACACCGGCCAGCACCTGGAGCGGTGCCGGGCCTACGGCGTGGTGCTCATGGAGGCGCTCGGCGTGGCCGCCGACCATCCCGACGCCGAGTACGGCTTCTTGCTCCACGACGCCGGCAAGGTCGGCGTGCCCGAGCGCATCCTTTCCAAGCCCGGGCCGCTCACCGCCGCCGAGTGGCGGGTCATGCGCACCCACCCGGTCATCGGCTACCAGATGCTCGAGAACATCCCGTTCATGACCACCGCGGCAGAGATCGTGCGGTGCCACCACGAGATGTTCGACGGTTCCGGCTACCCGGAGGGTCTGCGGGCCGACGAGATCCCGCTGCCGGCTCGGGCGTTCAGCGTGGTCGACGCCTTCGATGCCATGACCACCGACCGGCCCTACCGGCGGGCCATGCCGGCCGAGCAGGCTGCCGCCGAGCTGGCCCGCATGGCCGGGTCGCAGTTCGACCCCGCGGTGGTCGAGGTCTTCCTGCCGCTCATCGAGCGGCTTCCGGTGGTCTCCCCCTGAACCGCTGACCGCGGCCGGCTGGCATCCGGCTTCGCCGGAACCGGCCGGCAACCAATAGCGTTGGCCGCCGCGTGCGCAGGCTGGCCGTCCTCTCCTTCCACACCTCGCCGTTGGTCCAGCCGGGAACCGGCGACAGCGGAGGGATGAACGTCTACGTCCGCGAGCTGGTCTCCGCCCTGGCCCAGGCCGGCGTCGCCTGCGACGTCTACACCAGGGCGTGGTCGCCGGAGCTGGCTCCCGAGGTGGTGGTGGAGCCGGGGTTCCGTGTGGTGCACGTCGAGGCGGGCCCGAGGGCGGAGGTGCCCAAGGAGGAGCTTCCCGACCTGGTCCCGGCCTTCACCGCCGGGGTGGTCGACCACGCCCGGGCCAGCGGCGACGTCGACGCCATCCACGCCAACTACTGGCTCTCAGGGGTGGCGGGGCACGCGGTCAAGCACGAGTTGGGTCTGCCGTTGGTCTCCACCTTCCACACCCTGGCCCGGGTCAAGGCCGAGGCGGCCGCCAGCGAGCCCGCCGCCCGAGCCCGGGCCGAGGGCAGGGTCATCGCCTGCAGCGACGCCATCCTGGCCAACTGCGTGGAGGAGGCGGCCGAGCTCCAGCGTCACTACGACGCCCCGCCCGAGCGCATCGAGGTGGTGCCCCCGGGGGTCGACCACGCCTTCTTCTCTCCGGGGGACCGGAACGGGGCCCGCGCCGCGCTGGGCTGGGCCTCGGGCGGGCGCATCTCCTCGGTCGGCGGCCGCCGGGCGGCCCGGCATCCGGTGCTGCTGTTCGTCGGGCGCATCCAGCCGCTGAAAGGCCTCGATGTCGCCGTGGCGGCGCTGGCCGAGCTCGACCACCCCCGCGCCGAGTTGGTCGTGGTGGGAGGCCCGAGCGGGGCGGGCGGCCTGGCCGAGCTGGCCCGGGTGCAGTCGCTGGTCGAGGGCCTCGGGCTGGCTGCTCGCGTCCGTTTCGTACCTCCCCAGCCGCACCACCTCCTGTCGACGTGGTACCGGGCCGCCGACGTGGTGATCGTGCCCAGCCGCTCGGAGTCCTTCGGCCTCGTCGCCCTGGAGGCGGCGGCCTGTGGGCGTCCGGTGGTGGCGGCGGCGGTGGGCGGGCTGCGCACGGTCGTCGACGACGGGCGGACGGGGTTCCTGGTCGAGGGGCGCCTCCCCGCCGACTACGCCGCCCGGATCGGACAGGTCCTGGCCAGCCCCGATCTGGCCAGGGACATGGGACGCCAGGCGGCGCGACGCGCCACCCGCTACACCTGGTCCACCGCCGCCGCCCGGCTCCGCCGGATCTACGCCGACCTGACCGCTCGACGTCCGGTCGAGTGTTGATGGACGTGTCGTAGCATTTCCAAGGATTTCGTTGCCTTCTAAGTCCACCTGGTCTAGGGTGGCCGGCGGGGCCCGAGGAACGCAACGCTCCCGCTCGTTCGGGGAAGTGCGGGCAGGCACGCCAGGTTCCTCGGGCCCCTCGACCGCCGCTGGCGCCACTGGCCGCCGGCGCCACCGTCGACCTCCTCGGTGGATGATCTTCGCCATCACCGTCACCGGCATCATGGCCAACACCCTGATCGCCCCGGCCATCCCCGACATCCTCGGCGACCTCGGGATCACCGAGGCCGGTGCCGGCCTGCTGGTGGCGGCGGCGACCCTCCCCGGCGTGGTGGTGGCGCCCGTCATCGGCCTGCTCGCCGACCGCTACGGCCGTCGGGAGGTGGTGGTCCCCTGCCTGGTGCTGTTCGGGCTCTCCGGCGGCATGGCCAGCTTCGCCCCGACCTTCCCCGTCCTCCTGGCGCTGCGCCTGGTCCAGGGCGTCGGCTCCGCCGGATTGATCAATCTGGCCGTGGTGCTCATCGCCGACCACTGGGAGGGCGCCGACCGTGCCCGGCTGATCGGCCAGAACTCCGCCGTGCTCACCATCTCGCTCGCCGTGCTGCCGCCACTGGGGGGCCTGCTCACCGATGTCGGAGGCTGGCGGGCGACCTTCCTGCCCTACTGGATCGGGCTCGTCACCGCCGGCGGCGCCGCGGTGGTGCTGGGGCCCACCCGCCGCCAGGACATTCGCGTCGGGGACCAGGTGCGCCAGGCGCTGCGCTTCCTGCGCTCGCCTCGCGTGCTGACCGCCATGGGCAGCGGCGTGGTGCTGTTCCTCCTCATCTTCGGGCTGCTGCTCACCGTGCTGCCCCTGTACCTGGCCGACGGCTTCGGGTTGGGACCGACCTCCCGCGGCCTGGTGTTGGGGCTGCCGGCGCTCACGGCCACGATCGGGGCCCTCTCCCTCGGGCGCCTCACCGCCCGCTTCGGCGCCCGCCCCCTGGTGCTCGCCGGCTCGGCGGTGCTGACCGGGGCCTTCATCGTGATCGGCGAGGCGCCGGTCCTGCCCGTGGTGGTCGCCGGAGCGCTGTTCTACGGGCTGGGGGAGGGGCTGGCCGTGCCCTCGCTGCAGAACATCGTCGCCGGGGCGGCGCCGGCCTCGAGCCGAGGCTCGGTGGTGGCCGTGTGGGTCGGCGGGGTCCGGCTCGGCCAGACCGCCGGCCCACTCCTCGCCGGGGTGGCGTTGACCCGCGTCGATGCCGGCGCCACCTTCCTGGCCGGCGCCGGCATCGCCGCCGCCCTGCTCCTCGTCCAGCTCGTCACCGGGCAGCCGACGGGGAGGCGAGAGCGGCCGTGAGCCGCCCGATTGAAGGCTTTTTAGGGCCTTTGTACAGGCGCATCGGCGGGGCCAAAGAGTGGCGGGGACATTGCGCTCGTGTTACGGTCCGGGCAGTTTCTTCACGTCGCAATGGAATGCCACGTCGCAATTGATACGCATCGCGCGGCCTCGACGCCGTCTCAGCGAGAGAGAGCAGCGAGCGACCGACCGCATGACAAAGATCAGGATCGTGCTCGTGCTCGTCGTCCTGGCCCTTCTCGGTGTCCAGGTCGCCCCCGCCGGCGCTGACCCGCGGGCCGAGCGCCAAAAGGCCCGTGAGCGCAAGGCGCAGTTGGCGAGGGAGCTCGACGGCCTTCGGGCCTCCGAGGACGAGCTCACCAACGCCCTGCGGGCCCTCGACGAGCAGATGCTGGCCCAGGCCGCCGAGGTCGACGGGGCCCGCCAGGCGGTGGCCGCCGCCGAGAACGAGGTGGCCGAGGCCGAACGCCAGGTCGCCGACACCGGCCAGCGCATCGACGGGTTGACCGAGGCCGTGGTGCAGCGGGCGGTGGAGTCCTTCATCCGTCCCGCCGGCGACCCCATGGAAGACATGGTGCAGTCCCGTGACATCACCGAGGCGGCCCGCAAGCGGGCCCTGCTCGCCCAGGTGGCGGCGAGGGACGACGACGTCATCGACGAGCTCAACGCCGCCAAGGAGGACTTCGAGGTAAGCCGGGCGCAGGCCGACGCCGCCCGCGTCAAGGCCGACGAGCGCCGGGCCGAGACCGAGGGCCGGTTGGCGGAGCTGGCCACCACCCGGGAGGAGAAGGCGCGCCTCGCCCGAGACCTGGAGACCCGGGCCAGCGAGGTGTCGAACGAGATCGCCGCCCAGGCCCGCAGCGAGGAAGAGCTCACCCGCATCATCGCCGAGGCGGAGGCCAAGGCCGCCGCCGAGGCCCGCCGGCGCC
>JAHWJR010000085.1 GCA_019348335.1 Actinomycetota bacterium | reverse complement strand
ACCGAGGTGGAGGCCCTCGACGAGCCCGTGCGCAGCCAGGTCTTCGAGCTGCTCGACGGCGTCGACGCCGTCCATCGCATGGCCCTGGAGCGTCTGGGCGCCGAGCTGGGTGACGACCGGCTGGCCGAGCTCCGTGATGCCGACCCCGCCGTCGCCTGGCTCCTCGACGCCTATTCCGTCGGGATCGACGAGCGCCGGGCGGCCGAGGAGGCCATCGAGACGGTCCGGCCCTACGTGCACTCCCACGGGGGCGAGGTCGAGGTTCTCGGCGCCGACCGGGGGGTGGTGCGCGTCCGACTGTCGGGTGCCTGCTCCGGCTGCACCGCCTCGGCGGTCACGCTCCAGGAAGGCGTGGTCGAGGCGCTCCGGAAGCACGTTCCCGGCTTCGCGGCGCTGGAGGTCGTGGAGGACGGCGTCGAGGCCGAGCCTCACCCGCCTCCCGGTCCCACCCTCGTGGAGATCCGCCGGCGGGACGAGTAGTAGAGCCGGTGCCACCGGAGCTCGACGCCGCCCTCGAGGAGCTCGACGCCCGCCTGGCCCGGTATCCGGCGTCCCGCTACCCCATCCAGCACGCCACCGCCCAGTTCCACCGGGGTCGCGTCCTGATCGAAGCCGGGTGCCCGGGCCATGCGGAGCAGGCGCTGCGCCGAGCGGTCCAGCTGTTCGCCGGGCTCCCTCTGGAACAGGCCAAGGCGTGCAACCTGCTCGGGGTCGCCCTCCGGCTGCGGGCACGACTGGACGAGGCACAGAATGCCTTCACCCGGGCCGAGGCGGCGTTCGCAGCCGAGGAGAAGCCGCTGGAGCAGGCCGCGGCCACGTTCAACCTGGGCCTGGTTCAGGCCGAGGCGGGGGCAACAGTCGCGGCTCGCCGATCCTTCGAGCGGGCGCGCCAGCTGTTCGGCGAGTACGGGGCCCCGGGGCGGGCCGCCGCCGCCGGCCGCGAGCTGGGCTCGGTGCTGCTCGCTGCCGGAGACGCCGACGCCGCCGCCCGGGCGCTGGAGGAGGCGCTCGACGCCAGCGAGCGGGCCGGCGACCGGGTCGGCCAGGGCCTGGTCGCCAACGCCCTCGGGCTCGCCCATCTCGCCGCCGGCCACGTCGACGCCGCCGTCGACGCCCTGCAAACCGCCGTGGGCGCCCACCCCCGCAGCGTCCGGCCCGAGGCCTACGCCATGGCCAAGGCCAACCTGGCCATGGCCTACGAGCAGGCCGGCGACGGTCCCCGGGCCCGCCTGGCCGCCCGCCAGGCCCTGGGTACTCCTGGGTCCGACCGGGCGGTGGCGGCGCAGGCCGCGGCCGTGCTGGAGCGCTCCGGCGCGGCGGACGACGATCTGGTGGTGGTGCTCGACCGGGAGCCTCGCGACCGGTGGCTGCCGGTGATCCGCGAGGAGGTGACCCGCTGGGCCGACGCTGACCCGGCCGAGCGCCGCCGCGGCGCGTCGCGGTGGATCGAGGGCCAGCTGGCCCGGCCGGACCGGGCCTCGGACCTCGCCGAGGCCTGGCTCGGCGTGTTGCTGGAGCTGCCGCCCGAGACCATGGAGGAGCTCGTGCGAGCGACCATCGCCGCCTTGGCCGCCCACGACGAGGACGCCCGGTCCCGGTTCCGGCGCTCGACCGCCCGAGCCATGGCCCGGTTCAACGTGCCGCAGCTGCTCCGGGTGCAGCAGGTCTTCTCGGCCACGGCCCAGGAGCTGGGCGAGGACGGATCGTGGCGCTAGCTGGGGACCTCTCCGCCGCCGAGGTGGCCAGTGTCATGCCCGGGCGGCCGCTGCGCACCTACCCCGCCCTGCTCTCGACCGGGGCCGACGCCCAGGCGTGGGCCCGTTCGGGTGCGCCCGCCGGAGCGGTGGTCGTCGCCGACTACCAGGCCTCGCCCCGAGGCCGCGGAGGGTGGCCGTGGACGGTGGAGGCGGGCCGCGATCTCGGCTTCTCCGTGGTGCTGCGCCCGGACCTGACCGCCGAGCGGGAGGGCTGGCTGTACCTGGTGGTGAGCTCCGCGCTGGCCGACGTGGTCGGCAGCACGGCGGCCGTCGAGTGGCCCGACGAGGTGCGAGCCGGCGACCGGCGAGCCGGAGCGGTCGGGGTCGTGGCCGAGCTGGGAGCCGATGGCGTCGACTGGGCAGTTGCCGACGTGGTCGTCCACGGTGCCGGTCCGCCGCGTGCGCCGATGCTGTCGGCGGTGGTGGCGGCCATCGAGGAGCGAGCCACCCAGGCGGAGGCGGCCGTGCTGGCGGACTACGTCCCCCGTTGCGCCACCATGGGCCGACGGGTACGGGCGCGAGTCGTGCCCCTCGGCCCGGCAGGAACGGTGGTCACCGGACGGGCCGTCGACGTCCTCGGCGACGGCGCCCTGGTGGTGGAGACCGACGAGGGACGCCGGGTGGCGGTGCGGCCGCAGAGCCTGGGTGCGCTGGAGCCCGCCCCGCCGCCCGCCTGAACGGCGGTCAGGCTGATTCGCTCGCCTGCAGGCGGTCGAGCTCCTCGATCAGCGCCCACCACAGGCTCCAATCGAGGCCATCCATGCCGTCCCCCGTTGCGCCCTCGGCGATGTGGCGGCGAAGACGGTCGCGGAGCCTGAAGGCAGCCCCCCACCGGCCGTCCTCGTCGAGACGTCGCAGCTCGCCGAGCAGCTCCCGCAGCACCTCGAGGGCCGGGGCGGGCTCGAGACGGGCCTCGGCGGCGAGGGCGCGCAGCTGGTCGGCCAGCTCGAGCACCGGGAGCCGGCGCAGCTCGGTCCGCACCAGCTCCAGCGCCTCTTCCAGCCCTGCCTCCGCCTCCGGTGAGAGGTCCTCGCAGGGCTCCGTCCGGACCGGCTCCACCTCCACGGTGACGGTGCGGGCGGGGAGCGCGCCCAGACCGGTGCCCACGTCCACCACCAGGTCGATGGTCACGTAGCCGGTGACGGCGTCGGCCACTGCGCGTTGTACCACCTCGGTCGGCGCGGTCGAGGGCCGCACCCGCCGGCGCTGCACCGTCCCCGGCGGGCGAGCCCGCTCCGCCGCCCCCACGAGGATCAGGGCCGTCGGGCGCAGGTCCTCCAGCCGCTGGGCCACGGCCACTGCCCCGTAGTGGAGCTCCTCCACCACGACGCCGGGACCGAGGGCCTCGGCGCCCAATCGCTCGGCGGCGCGACGCCCGAGGTCCAGGTCGCCCTGGTACAGCTGGCTCACCCCGCCCACGAGAACGGTCATCGGGCGACGGTCGACACGTCCCGCCGTCGGCGGGGAATCGACGTCAGCTGCCCGGCGAACGTCCGTCGGAGCCTTCGAGGGCGTCGGCGACGGTCGCCAGATCGGCGTTGACGTCCCGCAACGTGGCCCCGAGGGGTGCGGTCTGCCGCTCGATCGCCCGCACACCGAAGGTCACCCGAGCCAGGGTCTCGGACACCCGTCGCAGCGTCGCGGCGATGGCGATCAGGTAGCCGGCGAGCACCCCGACGAGGAGCACCACCTCGGTGATGGCCACCCGTCCCAGCGTCTTGTTCTTCACGTGCCCTCCTCGAGATCGCTTGTGGCCCGCAGCTCGTCGCAGACCGCCGCGGTGCGGGCCCTGGTGGCGTTCAGCAGGTGGGTCGCCTGCGTGTTCTGCGCCAGCCGCTTGCCGGTGGTCCACACACGGTCGACCGCGGCCTCGACGTCGACGACGGCCCGGCGCAGCGCCTCGAGCAGGCACAGGACCGCGCCGAGCACGACGGCGCCGCCGACCAGGGTCGCCCGCCACCGCTGTTCGGTCGGGTCCCGACGGTTCACGCCACGCCCTCCCCGGGAGCCCCGGCCCGGGCAGCCATCCCGCCGGCGAGCGCCCGCATACGGATGAGCCCCGGCTCGACGTCGGTGTTGTGCCTGATGCCGTCGCCGGCCCCGGCGATGTGATCGGCGTAGCGGCTGATCTCCCGGACCACGACGAGGGTGCGGTGCAGCAGGACGGCGGCGAGGCCAGCGGCTCCCACGCCCGACCCGACCGCGACCCAGCCGGCGGCACCGGACCGGGAGTTCATGATCGCTGCCTCGCCCCTCGCACACCGGCGGCGACCCGGTCGAGGGTGAGGTTCATGGCGGGGATCTCGAACAGCGGAGCGGTGTTCTCCCGCGCCCCCTCGATGGCGCTCTCGATGTCGGCGGCTTGGCCGGTGACGCGTCGGGCAAGGGCGATGATGGTCACCAGCAGCCCGGCGGCGGCGGCGACGGCGGCGCCTCCCAGCGCCCAGCCGAGCCGCCAGCGGCGGGCAGCGCCGTCATCGGTGTTCCGACGTCCGAAGCTGTCGACCATCGCCCGGGTCCTACCTCCCCTGGCTCGGAGCTCAAACGCTCACCATAGCCGCGGGAACGGCATCCTCCCCGCCCGGTACCCTGGCGGCGAGGTGAGTGCAAAGTACAGCTAGCGGGAGGTTCCCATGGCCATCACTGGAGACGGGGCCCAGACCGATCGGCGGGGCAACGGAAGGCCGCCGGAGACCTCCGCCAAGTCTCCTGCCGAGCGTCTGCTCGACCACCTGGGGCCGGTCGAGGGGTCGTTCGATTTCGACGAGCTCGGTGACTTCGGGCTGTTCGCCGGCACCGACATGGAGCACCTGATCGAGCCCATCGCCAAGGCGGGCCCCGGGAGCCGCCTGGGCCCGCTCGAGAAGATCCACGTCTTCTGGTTCTCCGGCATGAGTTGCGACGGTTGCTCGGTCTCGGTCACCGGCGCCACGACGCCGTCCATCGAGAGCCTGTTGCTGGGAACGCACCCCGGCCTGCCGCGGGTGATCCTGCACCACCCTGTCCTCACCCACGAGTCGGGCCCCCACTACGGCGCGGCCGCGGTGCGGGCCGTCAACGGCGAGCTCGACGCCCCGTACGCCATCGTGCTGGAGGGGTCGATCGCCGACGAGACCCGTGCCATGGAGACCGGCGGCCACTGGGCGGGCAACGGGGAGGCGCCCTGGGGGCCGGGCGGCGCCCACCGCACCGTCACCGCCGAGGAGTGGGTCGCCCGGCTGGCGCCCGGAGCGGCGGCGTCCATCGCCATCGGCACCTGCGCCACCTGGGGCGGTATCCCGGCGTCCTACGGGAACCCGACCGGGGCCATGAGCCTGATGGACTTCCTGGGCGAGGAGTACCGCAGCGCGTTCGGTCTCCCGGTGGTCAACGTGCCCGGCTGCCCACCCATCGGCGACAACTTCAACGAGACGGTGGCCGCCATCCTCTATTTCCTCCAGGGCTTCGGGCCGCTGCCGGAGTTCGACGAGTTGGGCCGGCCGGCGTGGCTGTTCGGCGAGACGGTCCACCGCCACTGCGTCCGGGGCGCCTACTACGAGGAGGGCAGCTTTGCCCAGGAGTTCGGCGACCCGAACTGCCTGGTGGAGATCGGGTGCTGGGGGCCCGTGGTCAACTGCAACATCACGTCGCGGGGGATGGTGGAGCATGTCGGCGGTTGCATGAACGCCGGCGCCCCCTGTGTGGGTTGCACGATGCCCGGCTTTCCGGACAAGTTCACGCCGCGGTGGAAGACGCCGCCGGGCTCGAAGGCGTCGACGACCACGTCCCGCCTCGTCGGCAGCATCATCAGGCCGCTACGGCTGTTCACCAACGAACACCTCAACCGGGAGGTCAGCTGGGACCTCCACGACAACGTTCCGAGCGGATGGGCTGTCGAGAAGCCCGAACCGGGACGGGTGAAGGATCTCGGCCACAGGTTCTACGACCGCCTGCGGCGCTCCAACGACACCTCCCGGAGCGGCCACGAGCCCCGCGGCAAACGAACCGAGTGGACGGAGCGGCAGGACCCGACGATCGAGCGCGTGCTGCCCGGCGGAGAAGAGGAGTAGCCGATGTGCTTCAAGAACCTTCCGGTCGACTTCGACGCTGCCGGCAACGCCTCCCTGCGTGGCGGCATCCCCGACCCCTACTCCGTCACCGTCACCAAGCCGGACGTCGGCAAGACGGACGCCGAGCGCGACGAGGACATCCGCCGCCTGATGGCCAGGAACGGCCACATCAAGGACATGAACATGGACCCGGTGACCCGCATCGCCGGAGCCATGGCCCTCAACATCACCGCTGACCTCGAGGAGCGGCGCGTGCTCGACGCTCGCTCACAGGCACCGCTGTTCCGGGGGTACGAGGTCATCGCCATGGGACGCGACCCTCGCGATGCCACCTTCATCACCTCCCGGGCCTGCGGCGTCTGTGGCGGCGTGCACTCCCACGCCGCCGCCTACGCCACCGAGATGGCGATGGGCCTGGCACCGCCACCGATGGGCACGGTGGTCCGCAACCTCGGCGAGGCGGCCGAGATGGGCTACGACAACCCTCTGCACCTCTACCTGCTGGCCGGCCCCGACTACTGCGAGGCGGTCGTCAAGAGGACCAACCCGGAGGTGTGGAACAAGGCGCAGTCCTGGAGCTGCCCGGGCGTCGAGCACCACGGGTTCCGCACCATGGCCGACCTGATGACCGAGCTCAACCCGCTGACCGGCAAGCTCTACCGCGAAGGGCTGGACTTCACCCGGCTCGCCCGCCAGCAGTTCCTGCTGCTCCACGGGAAGTACCCGCACCCGGAGAGCATCGTCCAAGGCGGCGTGACGTCGACCATCACCCTGCAGACCCTCAACGAGTTCCACTCGCGGCTGAACAAGATCTTCGACTACGCCCACCGCATGGTCTGCATCTGGGACGACATCACCGAGTTCTTCTACGAGTGTGACGAGCGCTACAAGCTCGTCGGGGCGCTCCCGATGAGCTTCATCGACACCGGGTTCTGGGACGACCCCCACGCCTACGACGCGACGTACCAGAACTGCAACGCCTGGGGCGAGCGCCGGTGGTCCACGCCTGGAGCCGTCGTCGACGGTCAGCTGGTCACCACCCGGTTGAGCGACCTCAGCGTGGGCCTCGAGGAATTCGTGGAGCATTCCTGGTACGAGGAGTGGTCCGGTGGCCCGTACGACACCGACCCCTCCGGGAATCCCATCAGCCCCTACCACCCCTGGAACAAGCGCACGCTGCCCAAGCCGGGCGAGAAGAGTTGGAAGGAGAAGTACACCTGGTCGACGGCGCCTCGGTGGGACCGCCGAGTGGTGGAGGCGGGGTGCTACGCACGCCTGTTCCTCACGGCCATGGCACAGAAGCAACCCGCCAACGACTTCATGGAGGCTACGGGGACGAGCCTGCGGATGCGCGTCCCCAAGGGCCTGACCCCGGAGATGGAGCTCGAGTGGCGGGTGCCCGAGGTGTGGAACGCCTTCGAGCGCAACCGGGGGCGGGCGTACCACTACATGTTCAGCCAGCTGGTCTCGCTCGTCAGCCTCCTGCAGGCCTACGACCTCATGCGAAAGGGAGAGGAGCGCGTCGCCGCGGTGCGGGCCGAGGACCTGCCCAAGTACATCCCCGAGGAGCCGACCCTCGGCGTCGGCTTCTGGGGAGCCGGGCGGGGCTGGCTCACGCACTTCGTCTCGATCCAGGACCGGGTGATCGACAACTACCAGATCATCACGCCGTCGACGATCAACGCCTCGCCACGCGATCCCTGGGACCAGCCCGGTCCCTATGAGCAGGCGGCCATGAACACGCCGATCCTCGAGGATCTGTCCGATCCCTCCAAGTTCACCGGGATTGACCTCATGCGGGCCATCCGCAGCTTCGACCCGTGCATGCCCTGCACCACCCACATGCACACCGGGCAGGGCACGGTGGTGCGCGAGGTGAACACCTGCGGCTGCGGCGCCGACGACTGACGGG
>JAHWJR010000084.1 GCA_019348335.1 Actinomycetota bacterium | reverse complement strand
CGACGGGGGGGTGCCCACAACGTGGCCGCACGGCGACGCTGGGTGCTGCCGGGAGTAGGTGGCATCGCGGCGGTAGCGTGCGCGGGTGGACGTCGGCGTCCTCGGGTCGGTGTCGCTGTGGGGCGCGGTGGTGGCGGCCGGCGCCACCGCCGGGGCGTGGGCGTGGGCCAGCCGGCGGAGAGGTCTCGCGGGGCGCGTCCCGCCGCCGCCGGCGGTGACGAGCGCGGTGCCGGCGGTGCTGGCGGGGCTGCTCACCGTGGCCGTGGGCTGTCTGGCCTGGGCGCTGGCCACCGGCGACTACCGCCTGGTCTACGTGGCCGAGAGCACCAACCGGGCCACGTCGTGGCCCTACCGGCTGGCCGGGTTGTGGGGTGGGATGGAGGGGTCCCTGCTGTTCTGGTCGTGGCTGCTGTCGCTGGCGGCGGTGCTCGGGCTTCGCTCGCTGCGCCGGCACCGCCCCGACCTGCTCGACGCGGTGGCGGCGGTCCTCACCGGCCTCACCGGCGCCTTCGTGGCCGTCGGGGCCGTCTTCGCCGACCCGTTCGCCACGCTGGCCGTGCCCGCCATCGACGGTGGCGGCCTGGCCCCCATCCTCGAGCACCCGGCCATGCTCTACCACCCGCCGCTGCTCTACGCCGGCCTGGTGGTCTTTGCCGTGCCCTTCGCCCTGGCCGTGGTGGGATCGGCCCGCCGCTCGTGCGACTCGGCGTGGCTGGCGCTCGTGCGCCGGTTCACCGGCGTGGCGTGGGTGACCCTCACCGTGGGGATGGTCGCCGGCGCCCACTGGGCCTACGCCGAGTTGGGCTGGGGCGGCTACTGGGCCTGGGACCCGGTCGAGAACGCCGCCCTGCTGCCGTGGCTGGGGGCCACCGCTCTGCTGCACGCCGTGGTCGCCGACGAGCACGCCGGCCGGGTGGGCCGGGCCACGCCGGCGCTGGCTCTGGCCACCTTCGTGCTCGCCGTGGGAGGCGCCGTTCTCACCCGCTCGGGCGCGGCCACCTCGGTGCACGCCTTCGCCGAGGCCCGCTCGGTGGGCCGGGCCCTGGCCGCGGTGGTCGTGGTGGTGGCGGCCACGGCGTGGGTGTCGTGGCGGCGGCACCGGCCGGCGGCAGGGAGGCGGCGGGTCGGCCTGGCCAGCCGGGGGGCGGCGCTGGTGGCCAACGCCGTGCTGGTCGTGGGGCTGGCCGTGGTGGTGGCGTGGGGCACGTTCCTGCCCGTGGTGGTCGACCTGGTCGGCGGCGAGCCCTTCGTGGTGAGCGGGCGGTACTTCGCCCTGCTGACCGCCCCGTTGGCGCTCGGCGTCCTCGCCCTGGTCGGGCTGGCGCCGGCGCTGCGCTGGTCCGGCGGCCTGGTGGCCGGTGAGCGGGCGACGGTGCGCCTGGCCCTGGCCGCAGGCGCCGGGGTGGCGGTGGCGGCCGTGGCCCTCGGCCTGCGCCAGCCCTTCGCTCTCGCCGCCGCCCCCCTGGCCGCCTTCTCGGGGACGCTGGTAGTGGTGCGCCTCGCCGGTCACCTGGGCCCGGGCCGCCCGTGGCGCTGGCGGGCGGGAGGCGGCACCGTCGCTCATCTCGGGGTGGTGGTGCTCCTCGCCGGCGTGGCCGGCTCCAGCGCCGGGACCACCCAGACCCTGGTGCTGGCGCCGGGCGCCGAGGTCGAGGCCGGCGCCTACCGCCTGCGCCACGAGGGAGTGGCGGTGGCGCCGACCAGCCGGGGCGACCAGCGGGTGCGCCTCGAGGTGGGGCTATCCCGCAGTGGCGAGCGGATCGCCGTGCTGCACCCGGAGCAGGTGGTGTTCGAGGGGCGGGGCCTGGTGCTGGCCGAGACCGCCCTGCGGTCGACCCCGTGGGAGGACGTGCTGGTCGCCCTCCGGCGGGTGAACGACGACGGGACGGCCGTGCTCGAGGTCAGCGTGCGACCGCTGGTGATGTGGGTGTGGTGGGGCGGCCTGCTGGTGGCCGCCGGCGGGGCCCTGGCGCTGCGGGGCCCGCTCCGGCGGCTGCCGGATCCGCGGGGCAGCGTCGTGGACGGCGCCGGCCCGGCGCCGTCGCTCACTCGGGCGGCGACCGGCCCTCGCGCTTGCGCTCCAGCAGCCGCCCCACCGTCGTCGGGGGCGCCGCCGGCTCGGTCTCCGGCGGCGGCGGAGGCGGCGCCGGCTGGGGCCTCGGCGCCGGCGCCTCCTCCCGCCCCGGGCGCCCGGGCAGGGACGGCAGCCGCCGGCGCAGGGATCCCGCCCCCCGCGCCACCGGGGCCAGGACCGAGCGCCCCAGGCGCAGGCGGCTGAGGGCCACCGCCACCGGCCAGGCCAGGGCAGCGGCCAGGAGCAGCCATCCCGCCAGCGGGACGCTGCCCCGGCCGGCGGGCAGGTCGGCGGGGTCGAAGGCCTGGTCGGCCAGGATCTCGCCTCGTCCACCCGTGGCCGCCGACCACGCCCGCAGCGCCTCGGGGCGGGCGGGGCCCAGCTGGTACTCGGGGGAGTACGACTGGGTGGCCACCGTGGCCGAGGAGAACACCGTCCCGCCACCGGCGGTGACCGCCGCCCCGACGGCGTAGCTGCCGGCGCCCACGGCGGCGGCCTCGCCCGAGAAGGTGGTGGCCGAGGTCCGCTGGAGGCGCACCTCGCTGCCCTGCCGGTCCGGTCCCGCCACCCGGGCCACCGCGGTGGCGTCGTCCGGCCACGGCTCGGCTCCCTCCACGGCGATGCGCAGCGTGTCGCCGTCGACGGAGGTGCGCAGGCCGCCCCCGTCGCCGCCGGTGGGGAAGGTGTCCTTCACCGTCGCCGCCCAGAACGGCACGTAGCCCTCCCAGCCCGCCCACGCCTGCGACCACCGCGCCGAGGCGTCGCTGGTCCAGGCCGTGGCCCGGCCCAGGCCGGCCTGCCAGCTGGCCAGGAGCGGGTCGCCGTCGGGGCCGATCCGCAGCAGGGTGCGGGCAGCGGGCTTGGCCGTGGTGGCCAGGTACCCGAACAGTGGTGGCGACGCCCGCAGCTGGGCCACCGGCGCCGCCGAGGAGACCACCTCGGGCAGGAACTCGCCCTCGTTGACGAAGTTGCGGGAGGCCAGCACCGTCTCCTCCATCATGATCTGGGGGATCTCGTGCAGGTCCCGGCCGGGGTGGAAGCGCCCGCCGCCGGCGTCGGCCACCGCCCGCAGCTCCTGCGCCGCTCCCTCACCGGTGCCCAGCACCGACACGGTGATGCCCTCCTCCCGCAGGGCGGCGGCCTGGTCGGCCAGGCCGGCCAGGGCGCCCTCGGCGGTGAACCCGTCGGTGAACAGCACGATGTGCTTGAGCCGGGCCTTGCTCTCCCGCAGGGCCTCGGCCGCCGTGCTCAGCGAGCGGCGCACGTCGGTGCCGCCGGCGGGGGTCAGCCGCCCCAGGCCCTCCCGCACCACCTCCTCGGCCGGGAGCTGCTGGAGGTCGATGATCCAGCGCTCCTCGGTGTTGAACGCCAGCACGCCCACCTCGTCGTTGCGGCTCAGGGCGGCGATGCTGCGGGCGGCGGCCGAGCGGGAGATGTCGGTCTTGTTCACCCCGCCCTCCTGGCCGAAGTTGCCGCCGCCGGCCAGGCCGTTGGCGCCCTCGTTGCAGTGGCAGGCGCCCATGGAGCCGCTGGCGTCGATGGCCAGCACCTGGGCCACCGAGCTGCGGCGCTTGGGGTCGAGGACGTCGCTCACCACCGGGAGCAGCTCCTCGAGAGGGCTGTCGAGGTAGCCGCCCAGGGCGTAGCTGTGGTCGCCGCCGGTCACCACCAGCCCCCGCCCCAGGTCACGGGTGGCGGCTCCCAGGTCGTCCACCTGGGCCGGAGCCAGCGAGCGCACGTCCACGTCGACCAGCACCGTGGCCTGGTAGGTCGCCAGCCGGTCGAGGGCAGGCAGGGTCTCGGCCGCCACCACGTCGGCGGGGATCCCGCCGGAGCGCAGCGCCTCGGCCAGCGTCACCCCCGAGCCCGGGGCCCCTTCCGCCACGAGCACCCGGGCCGGCCCCTCCACCTGCACGGCGGCGAAGCCCTGGTCGTTCTCCGGCACGGTGTCGCCCGACGCCGCCACCTCCACCGAGTAGCGGTCGAGCCCCGAGCTCCCCGCCACCTGGGGCAGGGCCACGACGTTGGGCCCCGCCACCAGCTCGACCACCCGCTCGTCGACCACCGCGCCCTCGCGGCGCAGGGTCAGGCGGGCCGGTCCCGGCGCCGTGGCGGTGACCGTCACCTCGAGGGGCACCGTCTCGCCCTGGCGGGCCCGGGCCGGGGCGTCGAGCTCGGTCACGGCCACGTCGGCGCCCCCGGCACGGGTGACGGGATGGACGTCGACCCGGATGCCGGCGTCGCTCAGCCGGGCGATCTCGGCGTCGGTGTCGCCCTCGGTCGCCCGCCCGTCGGAGACCACCACGATGCGCCGGCGGGCGTCGGTGGGCAACACGGCGGCGCCCAGGCGCAGGGCGCCGGCCAGGTCGGTGCGCTCGGCGTCGACCTGCACCGACGGGGTGAGCAGCGTGGCCCGCTCCTGGACGGTCAGCTCCAGGCGGGCGTCACCGCCGAAGAGGGCCACGCCGGCCACGGCGCCGGGCGGTTGGGAGGCCAGCGCCTCTCGCACCCACGCCACCGCCTCGGCCCTCCCGGCCGGGCCCAGCGAGTCGGAGGCGTCGACCAGGAACACCGTGGCCACCCGGTCACGGGTGCGGGGCAGCTCCACGCCCACGAGGGCGCCCGCCACCAGCACGGCCACGGCCGCCCGGGCGCCGAGGGCGAGGCGGCCCTGGCGCCGGCCCACGCCCATCCGCCGGCGGACGGCGAACGCTTCGGCCGCCAGCACGGCGAGGAGCACGGCCGCCACCCACGGGAGCAGCGACTGCTGGCCCCTGGGCGCCTCCTCACCCGGCGCCGCCGGCCGGGGCTCGACCGGCAGGGTGTCGGCCGGCGCCAGCTCCGACTCCCGCGGGCTGGGGTTCACCGCCAGGGTCCGCGGCGGGCGCCCGTCCTCGGTGACCACCCAGAAGCCGGGCCGGTCGGCCACGGGCGCCGAGTCGCCGGGGGCCACCTCGGCCCGGGTGCCGCCCGGGCCCTCCACCGTGGCGCCGCCGCCCCGAGCCAACGGCAGGGCGTCGCCCACCTCGAGGTCGTCGGGGGCCAGGGCGGCGCCGGCCAGCTCGGCCACCAGCCGGTCCCCGAGGATGGGGAACGCCACCTGGACCGCCAGGTTGCTCTCGGCCAGGGCGAACCCGAGGTAGGCGAAGGGCCGCCCCTGGCGCCGGCCCCGGACCAGCAGCGGCGTCTCCTCCGAGCCCACCAGCACGACGTCGCCGGGCGCGGTCTCGAGTCGCTGGGCCCGGCTCACCGCCACCTCGGACAGGTCGATGCCCGCCAGCAGGGGATCGTCGCCCCGCACCAGGGCCACCGCCGGCCGCTCGGTCTCGCCGGCGACCTCGATCCCCGGCGCTCCGCCCGGCGGGGCGATGGCCAGGAACGGGGCCCCCGGATCGTCAGGTACGGGCACCCCGTCGTAGACGGCCAGGTCGAAGCCCTCGGCGGTGCGGGGCTCGGGGGCGCGCTCGACGGTGAGGTCGGGGATGGCGTCGAGGAGCCGGTCGAGGAACACGTCCTCGGGGCCGGCGACGAGGACCCGCAGCGGCCGGCGGCGGGCGGCCACCGCCCGCAGGTGGTCGTCGGCGACCAGGAGGTCCTCGCCTTCGAGGAAGGCTTCGACGCGGTCGCCGGCGGGGAGCTCGACGGCCTGCTCGACCGTCTCTCCCGCCGGCAGGTCGAGCTCGACGCGCTGCACCGTGCGCCCGTCGACGTCGAGGCGAAGGGTCTGGCGGGCGTCACCGCCGCCGGTGTTGCGCACCGTGACCCGGGCCACCAGCCCACTGCCCCGGGGCTCCACGCCGAGGCGGGTGAGCGCCCGGTTGGTGGAGCGCTCGCCCGCCCGCTCGTAGCGGGTGCCGGGCGGGAGCTGGCGGCGCTCGGCGCCGGTGAGGCCTCCGTCGGACAGGAGCACGAAACCGATGTCGACCCCGGGGGTCTCCAGGCTCTCGGCCAGGGTGAAGGCGGTGGCGAAGTCGGCGCCGGCGGCGGTGGTCGCCAGCCGGCCGAGGGCGTCGGTGAAGGCGCCGGCGTCGGGGCTGGCCGACAGCACCACCCGTGGCCGCGGCCCGGCCTCCACCAGGCTGGCCACCCCGCCGGCGGGCAGCCCGGCGCGCAGCTCGCGGGCCCGCTGCTTGGCCGTGGCCAGGCGGTCGGGGTCGCCGTCGAGCGCAGCCATCGACCCCGACGTGTCGACGACGAACACGGTGTGTTGTGCCAGGGGGGCCTCGGTGGGCCGGGCGGGGCCGGCGGCGGCCACGGCCAGCAGCGCCACCGCCAGTAGCTGGAGGACCAGCAGCGTGCTGGGGCGCAGCCGTTGCCAGGGCGACGCCGCCGACACCGGCACGGCCAGCTCCCGCCACAGGTAGGTGGAGCTGACGGTGCGAGCCGTGCGCCGGGGCCGCAGCAGGTGCAGCACCACGACGGGGACGGCGAGCAGGCCCAGCCACAGCGCCGCCGGGTTGCGGAACATCACTGCCGGCTCCCCCCCGCCCCATCGTTCTTTGTCGGATGAACCACCGTGGCGGTGGTCGAGCCGACAAAGAACGGGAGGGGGGTCACCGCAGGACCCCCGCCGACCGCCAGCCGGCGAGCAGGACCTGCTCCAGGTCGTCGCCGGCCAGGAGCCGCACGTAGGCCGTTCCCCGCCGGCGGCATCGCCGGGCCACGCCGTCGGCCCACGCCGCCGCCGCCCGCTCGTAGTCGGCCAGAGCGTCGGCGCTGAGGCTCACGCCCAGGCGGGCCCCGGTCTCCACGTCCACCAGGTCGAGGTCGCCCACCAGGTCCTCGGCAACCAGCGACGGGCGCAGCTCCTCGTCGGCCAGGACGTGTACCACCACCACGTCGCCGCCGCCGGCGGGGAGGCGATCGAGGCCGTCCTCCCACTCGGGGGTGAGAAGGTCGCTGATCACCACGGTGAGGCCCGGCGGGCCTCGGCGCCCGAGCATGGAGGTGGTGGCCTCGGCGAAGCGGGTCGTGCCGCCGGCCTCCAGGGCGGCCAGGTGGGCGAACAGCGCCGGCACCCCGCTGCGGCCGGTGAAGCGGGGCCCGGGGCGGTCGAGGGGGAAGCGGTGCAGGCTGACGGGGTCGCGGCGGACCAGGGCGACGAAGCCGAGGGCGGCCGCCACCCGCCGGGCGGCGTCGAGCTTTCCCCCCGTGGCCATGGACGCCGAGGTGTCGACCAGGAGGCGCAGGTGCAGGTCGTCCTCGGCCTCGAACAGCCGCACCAGCAGCACGTCGAGGCGGGCGTAGAGGGCGTAGTCGATGCGGCGGAAGTCGTCGCCGGGGTGGTACTCCCGGTAGTCGGCGAAGTCCACCGAGGTGCCGAGGGCGGGGGAGCGGTGCTCGCCGGCGAGGTGGCCGGCGAGCGGCCGTCGGGTGGCGAGTTGCAGGCGCTCCAGCCGGGTCAGCAAGGCGGGGTCGAGCAGGGCATGGCCGGCGTCCTCGTCCCGCGCTCCGTCACCCGTGCGGTCACGCTCCCGTTGCGCCGCCGCCGCCGCCGCCGCCGCCGCCGCCGGCGCCGGTCCCCGGTCGGCGCCGGCGGTGTCCCGGCGTGCCCGGCGCCGGCCCGGCAGCTTCATGCCGGCCTCCTAGGGCGCGCCGCGCAGGCCCACGGCCGGCTCCGGCACGGCCTCGAGCACGGCGGCCACCACGTCGTCGGCGGTCGTGCCGTCGGCCA
>JAHWJR010000083.1:5578-7772 GCA_019348335.1 Actinomycetota bacterium | reverse complement strand
GCCGGCTGGAGATCGTCCCCGTGGGCAACCACAGCGCCCGCTTCGCCGAAGGGGCCCGGGTGACCATCTTCGTCGACGAGCTCGACCGGACCTACAGCGGTACGATCCTGCCGCTCAAGGCCAGTGGCCACCGCTGGGGCGACGAGGTCGACACGCTGCCTGTGGGGTGGGACCACGTTGAGGTCCGGGTGGATGAGCCGGTGGACGGTGCCGCCAGCCTGGTCGCCCTGGGCATCGACGTCGGGGACTTCGTGGCCTTCGACGCCAAGCCTGTCGTCACCCCGTCCGGCTACGTCCTGTCCCGCCACCTCGACGACAAAGCGGGCATCGCCGCCGCTCTGGGTGCGTTCAAGGCCCTCATCGACCACGGCGCGGTGCTCCCCGTCAACGCCCACCTGTTGGTGACCATCGCCGAGGAGGTGGGGCTGGGAGCCAGCCACGGCCTCGACGCCGACGTGGCCGAGATGGTCTCCATCGACATCTCCGTGGTGGCGTCCGGTCAGTCGTCCACCGAGCACACCGTGAACATCGCTGCCCAGGACTCCCACGGGCCCTTCGACTACCACCTGGTGCGGCGCCTGGCCGGCCTGTGCCGCCACCACGGCATCGACCACCGCCGGGACGTCTACCGGTACTACCGGTCCGACGCCGCCTCGGCGCTGCAGGCGGGAGCCGAGACCCGGGCCGCCCTCATCGGGTTCGGCATCGACGCCAGCCACGGCTACGAGCGCACCCATCTCGACGGGATCCGGCGGGTGGCCGAGCTCCTGGCCGTGTACCTCCAGACCGACCTGACCTTCCGCCACTGGGACACCGCCCCCAGCGGCGACCTCAGCGACTTCCCCAGCACCATCGTGCAGCCGGCCGACGAACAGGGCCCCCGCTAGTGGTCGTGGCTCGTCCGGGGACGGGCCGCTAGGTGGGGGCTGGCAGCGCAGGGGAGAGCTTTCTCCAGCTGATCGACCGAGCGGGCGAGGTCGGGGTGGGCGTGCTCATCGCCTTGGAGAACCTGTTCCCTCCCATCCCCTCCGAGGTCGTCCTGCCCTTCGCCGGCTTCCGGGCCGAGCGGGGTGATCTCAACCTGGTGCTGGCATGGGTGGCGGCCACGGCGGGCGCCCTGGTCGGCGCCTTGATCCTGTACGCCCTCGGCGCGTGGGTGGGCTCCCAGCGCCTGCACGAGCTGGCCGGCAAGCGCTGGTTCGTGGTCCTGAGCCAGAGCGACTACGAGCGGGGCGAGCGCTTCTTCGAACGCCACGGGGGCAAGATCGTGCTCTTCGGTCGCTGCGTTCCGCTGGTGCGCAGCGTCGTCTCGGTGCCCGCCGGCGTGGCCCGCATGTCCCTGCCGCGGTTCTGCCTCTACACCGCGGCCGGCAGCGCCGTGTGGAACGCCTTGTTCATCGGCGCCGGCTACCAACTCGGTCAGAACTACGAGCGGGTCGAGCGTTGGGTGGCTCCCTTCGGCTACGCCGTGCTCGCCGCCCTGCTGGTGTGGGTGGTGTGGCTGACGTGGCGCAAGCTCCGCCGCCTCCGGGCGTCACGGGCGGCGGGCTAGCGGTCTAGCCGGGCGGGCGGAAGCCCGCCTCGAAGGCCCGGCGGACGTCCTGGCGTTCGTCCCACCGGTCGGCGGCGGTCTGGAAGTTGAGGGCGAAGCCGTAGTCGCCGGTGACGAAGCCGAGGTTGGTGGCGTGTTGGCCCTGGTAGGTGTACTCCCAGATCGCCGCCTCGAAGCCCTGGTACTCGGTGGGCTCGATGCGGATCTCCTCGTAGTCGTCGTAGCGCTGGGCGAAGCTGGCCGAGGACCGCTCCCAGTCGGCCACGGGGTCGTCGCCGGGTGGTTGCACGTAGTCGACCCGGAGGTAGTCGCCGCTGCTGTGCCGGAAGTCAGTGGCGCGCCCCGGCCCCGAGCGCGGGGCCCACGAGGGCGGGTGCCAGATGGTGTAGCCGGTGGCCCCGTCGCGATGCACCACCCAGTCACCGGGGACGCCGTCGGGCCGGGGGGCGTCGGGCTCGGTCTCCGTCGTCGGCTCCGGCGCCGTGGTAGTCGGTTCGGGCGGTGCCTCGGTCACGGGCGGCGCCTCTGGCTCGGCGGTGTCGTCCGGTGCGGCCGCGGTGGTCTCGGGCCCTGGCGCCGCCTCCTCCGCACCGTCGTCCCCGGCGTTGGCCAGGGCCACGGCGGCGAGCGCGACGAGGACGA
>JAHWJR010000083.1:0-5478 GCA_019348335.1 Actinomycetota bacterium | reverse complement strand
GCACCGTCGTCCCCGGCGTTGGCCAGGGCCACGGCGGCGAGCGCGACGAGGACGATGACGGCGGCGAGCGCCCCCAGCCATCCCCAACCGGACTTGTCGGGCGCCGGCGCGGGACGGGGAGGCGGCGGCGGGGCGGCGCGGCGCTGGGGAGGTGGCGCCGGCTCCTGGGCCGGGAGCACGGCGGTGGCCGAGGCCGGCGCCGCCACCGTGGTCGGGGCCGCCGCCCGGCGTCCGGCCACGTCCTGCAGCGCCTTTCGTGCCTGGGACGCTGAGAGCCGGCGCGCCGGGTCCTTGTCGAGCAGCGCAGTCACCGTCGGCTCCAGGCCGTCGGCCCGCTCCATGGGGCGGGGCGCGTCGTGCAGCACGGCGTTGAGGGTGGGCAGGGCCTCGCCGCGATCGAAGGGGGGTACCCCCTCCACGCCGTAGTACAGCAGGGCGCCGAGGCCCCACAGGTCGGCGGGCGCCTCGGTGGGCTGTCCGGTCGCCTGCTCGGGCGCCATGTACGACGGCGTGCCCAGCACCAGGCCGGCGGAGGTGATGCGGGTGTCGTCCTTGACCGAGGCGATGCCGAAGTCGGCCAGCTTGACGCCGCCGTCCTCCAGCATCATCACGTTGCCGGGCTTGACGTCGCGGTGGACGATGCCCGCCTGGTGGGCAGCCTCGAGGGCGCCCAGCACTCCGAGCCCGAGGGTTGCAGCGTCCGGCGCCGACAGCGGGCCCCGCTCCTCGACGACCTCGGCCAGCGTCGGGGCCCGTACGAGCTCCATCACCACGTAGAGCCGGCCGCCGTCGTCGACCACGTCGAAGACACGGACGGTGGCGGGATGATCGATGCGCGCCGCGGCCCGGGCCTCGCGCAGCACCCGCGACCGCAGGGAGTGCCGGTCGTCGTCGGTCAGGTGCGAGGGGAGGTCGACGGCCTTGACGGCCACCGGTCGTTGCAGGACGGTGTCCTCGCCCTCCCAGACCACACCCATGCCCCCGGTCCCCAGCCGGCGACCCAGCCGGTACCGGCCGCCGACGAGCCCGGGATCATGGTCGGCCATGCGCCGACCCTACCCAGACGCGCATCCTGCGCTGCCGGTTCGCCCTCGTTTCGCTCGCTGGGCTCGCTACTAACCCTGGGCGGCGATGGGAGGTTCGGCGGGGGGCCGGTGATGGTTGCGGGAGGCCCGGCGGCGCACCTCGAGGCGCTGCTCGTCGTTCTCGGCACCCCAGTAGCCCTGCTCGCGGTGCCGGCGTGCATACTCACGGCACGGCAGGAGCACGGTGCAGCTCAGGCAGATGGCGCGGGCCACGGCCTCGCGTTGTTCCCGGGCGTCGGCCTGCTCGCCATGGGGCGGGAAGAAGTGCTCGGTCTGCCCCTTGCAGGCAGAGTCCCGCATCCAGTCCTGCTGGGTCCACCGAGGGAGGAGGCGGTTGAGCGCTCCGTCGGGCGCTGCGACGCTTGTGCTTCCGTTCACTTGCTCCAATGTACCCCATCCAGAAACTTTTTGAGCACCACCCCGGGAGAGCCACGGACGATGGCGGGTCTGGGCCAACGGTTAGCTTCGTCCGGTGGCCCACGAGGAGGTGCGATCGGCGATGGAGCGGGCGGTCGCCGCCCTTCCCGGTGGTGGTGAGCAGCGTTCCGGCCAGCTGCGGATGGCCGAGGAAGTGGCGGCTGCCATCGCCTGCGAACGGCACCTCCTCGTGCAGGCCGGCACCGGCACGGGAAAGTCGATGGCCTACCTGGTTCCCGTCCTGCTGTCGGGCCGGCCGACGGTCGTGGCCACCGCCACCAAGGCCCTCCAGGAGCAACTGGTGGCCCACGACCTGCCGTTCCTGCACGGTTGCCTCGGGGTCGACTTCAGCTGGGCCCTGCTGAAGGGACGGTCGAACTACCTGTGCCGGGCCGCTCTTGGCGACGTGGCCGGAGCAGGTGACGGCACCGGCCCCGCCCAGGGCGCGCTCCTCGAGCGTGCCGAGGTCGACGGTGGCCGGCTGGCCGATGTGGTGGCGTGGGTGGGCGAGACGCCCACCGGTGACCGGGCCGACCTGCCGTTCGTGGTGCCCGACGACGAGTGGTCCCGGTTGTCAGTGGGCGTCGGGGAGTGCCCCGGCGCCTCCCGCTGCTCCTACGGCGACACCTGCTTCGCCGAGGACGCCCGCCAGCGGGCGGCGGAGGCCGACGTGGTCGTGGTCAACACCCACCTCTACGGCGCCCACCTGGCCAGCGACGGAGCCGTGCTGCCCGAGCACGACGTGGTCGTCGTCGACGAGGCCCATGCCCTGGAGGACATCGCCACGGCGAGTTTGGGCGCGACCATCTCACCTGGCCGCTTCGCCAACCTGGCTCGCGCCTGCCGGGGCCTCTTCACCGCCGACCACCCCGCCGCCGCCGGGCTGGAAGCCGCCGGCGCCAGGTTGCACGCCGTGCTCGACGGCCGGGAGGGCAACCGCGTCGACCCGGGCGACGGCGAGCTCGGCGTGGCTCTGCTCGCTGGCGCCGAGGCAGCCGCCGCCGCGTCGGCCGCCGCCCGCCAGCTCGACGTCGGTGGCGAGGCCGCCACCCGGCGGGAGCGGGTGTTGAAGCTGGCCGGCGGGTTGACGAGCGACCTGCGGTGGGCGGGTGAGTTGGGTCTCGACGAAGTGGCGTGGGTCGAGGGTCGCCCGGCGCCGGCCCTGCGCATCGCACCGGTCGACGTCGGCACCCAACTCGCCGAGCGGATGTTCGCCTCGGCCACCGTGGTGCTCACCAGCGGCACCCTGGCCGTGGACGGCAGCCTGGCCCCGACGGCGTGGCGGCTCGGGCTCGATCGCCACGCCGGCCCCGGCGGCACCGCCGGCGGAGCCGCTGACGGCGACGACGAGGCGACGGACGCCGGAGAAGGACCACCGGCGCCGGCGCCGGCGTGGCGGGGGCTCGACGTGGGCAGTCCATTCGACTACACCGACCAGGCGCTGCTCTACTGCGCTGCCCACCTTCCCGACCCTCGCAGCCGGGACTACGAGGCGGCCATGCTCGACGAGCTCGAGGCCCTGGTCCGGGCCGCCGGAGGCCGCACGCTGGCGCTGTTCACCAGCCGGCGTGCCGTGGAGGCGGCCGAGGCGCACCTGTCGGGGCGCCTGCCCTGGAAGGTGCTGGTCCAAGGCGAGCTCCCGGTGCCGTTGCTGCACCAGGCCTTCCTCGACGACGAGACGTCGGTGCTGCTCGGCACCATGAGCTTGTGGCAGGGCTTCGACGCGCCGGGGCCGACGTGCTCGCTGGTCGTGGTGGACCGGTTGCCGTTCCGCCGTCCCGACGACCCCTTGGCCGCCGCCCGGCGGGATGCCGCCACCCGGGCCCGGCGCAACGCCTTCGCCGCCGTCGACCTGCCGCAGGCGGCCGTGCTGCTGGCGCAGGGGGTCGGCCGCCTGGTCCGCTCGTCGCACGACCGGGGGGTGGTGGCGGTGCTCGACCGGCGCCTGGCCACGGCCTCGTACCGCTGGACGCTGGTCCGCAGCCTCCCGCCCATGCGCCGCACCAAAGACCCGGCCGAGGTTCGCAGAGTGCTGGGGGAGCTGGCCGCCTCCCGTGCCACCCCGGCCACGGCCTGACCGCCGGGGCGCCACCGGTCGCTCAGGTTCAGACCCGGCGCCGCGACCGTCCACCATGCTTTTGGCGGGAACGGGGATACTGGACGTACATGAGTACGAGTCCCGGCGGCGGGCGGGAGCGCCACGAGGTCCTGGCGCCGGTGCTGACCGTCGTCACCGCTGCCGGCGTGGCTCTGGTCCTGCTGATCGGCCTGCTGGTCGCCGTGGGGAAGTTGGGCAGCGCCGGCAAGCCGCCGCCGGAGTCGCTGGTGGCCGCCGTCGCCGAGGAGTACCTCGGTGCCTGGGAGCGCCAGGACGTGCCGGCCATGCGGGCGCTGGTCGCCGGCCCGGCCCCGACCTTCGAGGCGTTCACCGTCGAGGTCGCCGAGCGGCTCCAGGTCCGAGCCGCCCGCTTTCGCCCCGGGGCCCCGGTCGTCGGCGACGACGACACGGCCACCGTCCCGTTCGAGGCCGACCTCGACCTGGCCGGCCTCGGCACCTGGAGCTACCAGGGCCGGCTCGAGCTGGTCCTGGCCCAGCGCGACGAGTTGCCACCGGCGCCCGAGGTCGTGGCCCGCGTCGGCGAGGTGGCGTCCGGGGAGGCGCCGGCCGCCGACACGTTGCCGGTGGGGGCGGTCGACGCCGACGGTCCCCGTTGGGCGGTGTCGTGGTCGCCGACCACCGTCCACCCCGCGCTCGAGGAAGGTCTGGGCCTCGGCCGGTCCCGGGCCCGCCCGACCCGAGCACCCCTGCTGGCCGTGGACGGGGGCCCCCTCACCGGTGCTGACTCGCCCTCCCTGCCCGCGCTCTCGGCCCAGTTGCTGGGCAGCGTGGGAACGCTCGACGAGGCGGCGGCGAGGGACCGGGGGCTGGGCTACGCCGCCGGCGACGTGGTTGGCGTCTCGGGGCTACAGGCCGCCTTCGACACCCAGCTGGGCGGGGAGCCGTCCGGCGAGGTGCAGCTGCTCGGCCCCGACGGCACCGTCGCCGAGGTGCTCCAGGCCTTCCCCGGCGCCAGTTCCTCGCCGGTGACCACCACCATCGACGCCCGGGTGCAGGCGGCGGCGGAGGCTGCCCTGGCCGAGGCGCCGGGCCCCTCGGCCCTGGTCGCGGTCGACGCCACCACGGGGCAGCTCCGAGCGGTGGCGAACCGCCCGGTGTCCGGGTTCAACCGCGCCCTGGTGGGCCAGTACCCGCCGGGCTCCACGTTCAAGGTGGTCACGGCCACCGCGCTGCTCCAGTCCGGCGTCACGCCCGACACGCCCACCTCGTGCCCGGCCCGGGCCTCCGTCGGCGGCTTCACCTTCTCCAACGCCGGAGGCGAGGCCCTGGGCGACGTGCCCTTCCGCACCGCCTTCTTCCGGAGCTGCAACACCGCCTTCGTGCAGCTCGCCGAACAACTCGACGCTGCCCAGCTCGGCGCCGCCGCCGAGGGATACGGCTTCAACGGCGACTGGGGCCTGCCATTGCCTGTGGCCATCGGGAGCTTCCCCGAGCCTTCCGGGCCGGTCGACCGGGCCGCCGCCGCCCTCGGCCAGGGCCGGGTCACCGCCAGCCCTCTCCACATGGCCACGGTGGCCGCGGCGGTGGCATCCGGGGCGTGGCGGCCCCCCTCGCTGGTGGTCCCGCCGGCGCCCCCGCCGGAGCAGCCGCTGGCCGAGGGCGTGGCCCCCACGCTGCAGGAGCTGATGCGCCTGGTGGTCGCCGAGGGCACGGGCACCGCGGCCCAGGTGCCGGGTGCGCCGGTGGCGGGCAAGACCGGGACCGCCGAGTTCGGCACCAGCCGACCGCCCCGCACCCACGCCTGGTTCATCGGGTTCCGGGACGACCTCGCCTTCTCCGTCCTCGTCGAGGGCGGCGGCTTCGGGGGCTCGGTGGCCGCCCCGCTGGCCCAGGACTTCCTGACCCGCCTGCCCTGAG
>JAHWJR010000289.1 GCA_019348335.1 Actinomycetota bacterium | reverse complement strand
GAGGTCGGCATCACCGTCGAGGTCCCCGCCGCCGCCCTCACCGCCGAGGCGTTCGCCCCCGCCGTCGACTTCTTCTCCATCGGCACCAACGACCTGACCCAGTACACCCTGGCTGCCGACCGGGCCAACGCCGCCGTGGCCGGCCTCGCCGACGGCCTGCACCCGGGGGTGCTGCGGCTCATCCGGGAGGTGACCAGCGCGGCCGAGCGCCACCGGCGCCCGGTGGTGGTGGTCGGCGAGCTGGCCTCGGACCCCCTCGCCATTCCCGTGCTCCTGGGGCTGGGCGTGACGCACCTGTCCGTGCGCCCCAATGCCGTGGCCGAGGCGAAGCAGGCGGTGCGGGCGGTCGCCATGGAGGAGGCCCGGGCGCTGGCGGAGGCGGCACTGGCAGCTCCGTCGGCGGCTGCGGTTCGGGAGCTGGCGGCGCAGCACCGGGGTGGCTGATCCAGGGTCAGGTCGCACATGGCTGGCGGAGGGGACGGCCACCCAGAGCAACGAGGCGGATCAGCCCGGCTCGTTCGTCGCTGCGTCCTCGGCCGCCTCGGCCGCCTCGGCCGCCTCGAAGGTGGCCAGCACGCGCTTCGGCGCCGCCAGCCTCCACGAATCGGTGAGCAGCTCCCGGAGCTCGTCGACGTCCGTCTCGGCGAAGCGGACGAGCACGGCGGGGTACCCGTCGTAGTGGGGAGTGGTGAAGAACTTCCTGCTGTCCGAGGCCAGCAGCGCCTCCTTCTCCTCCACGCTGGCGATGAAGACGACGATGCTCTCGCCGTCTCCCCGTATCCGTGCGAAGGACTTCCGCTTGGTGCGGAACGAGGGCGTGCCTTCGTAGGACGGACGCTCGCTCGTCTCCGGCAGTGAGAGGGCGATGCGCCGGACGTCGTCCTCCGTGGCCACGCCGGCATGTTCCCACGTACGGCAGGCAGGAAGCCGTCCCAACTGCCGGCGCCCCGAGCTCAGCCGCCGGTGACCACGACCTCACCCTGCATCCCGTAGTCGACGTGGCCGGGGAGGTGGCAGGCGAAGGCCACCGTGCCGGCCCGGTCGAAGGTGTAGGTGGTCGAGCCGGTTTCGTGGGCCCCGAGCGACAGCTCGCCGGGGACCGGTGGGTGAGACGGCTCGGTGCCGGTGGCGTGGCGCCGGTGGACCGCCTCGTCACCGACGATCAGCTCGTGGGCGATGGGGTCGGTGTTGCGGACCTCGAAGCGCACGGTGGTGCCCGGCCGCACGTGGAGGCGGTCGAAGCTGAACCGGCTGTGCTCGATGCCCAGCTGGACGGAGACCTCACCCGGACCGAGCACGTCGCCGTCGGGGCCCGAGGCGCGGGCGTCGAGTACGTAGCCGGCGGCGGTGACCACGGCAGTGACGATCAGCGCCATCGGTACGACGGCCGACCGCCACCTCATGTCGCCCTCTCCCCTCGCTGCGCCATCCACTGCCGGCGGCCGACGACGGCGATGCCGAGGCCGGCGGCGATCCCGGCGACGAGGGCCCCCAAGGGCGGGTCGCTGCCGTGGACGATGGGACGGGCGTCGTCGAGGACCTCGATGCCGGCGTCCCTCGCCGACGGAGGGCGCCCGTCGGTGGTGGAGATGGCCAGGTCGTAGTCCAGGTCGGCGGCCGGGGCCTGGAGCTGGAGGTAGCTCAGCCACAGGTCCTCGGGCACCCACTCCATGCCCTTGTCGGAGCGGAGGTCGTCGAGCAGGGGCGTCGAGGCCGCCTCGCTGCGGGCCAGGGTGAGCCCCGGGCCGCCGGCGAGCAGGTCCGGCTCCTCGTCGGTGAGGAGGAAGACGTCGGCTTCGACCAACCGCTCACCCTCCAGGCCGAGGCCGAGGATGCGCAGCGGCACCCACGGCTCGTCGGTGGGGATGGTCAGCATGATGGGCGTGCCGTCGCCGGTGGTCTGGCCCAGCTCGGCGGCCCGGGAGGCGTCGAACTTCGCCGCCATGAAGATGGGGCTGCGCTCGGCGTAGAAGTCGAGGACCTCAGGGGCGTCCGGCGTCAGGAAGAAGCCGTTGGCCACCGCCCACTCCCCCACCTCGTCGCCGCCGCCTTCGAGGACGGTGATGTCGAGGGCGTCGATCTCCGCCTCGAGCAGCACCCGGGCACCCTCGACCACTGTCTCGTCGCCGGCGGCTTGCAGCACTGCATCCCGCTGCACGGGCGCCACCTCTCGGGCCAGGCGTTGCAGCGTCCAGTCGCCGCCCCGCGCCACCTCCGTGGGGACCGCCGGCAGGGGAACGATGGAACCGAGCTCCTCCCCCTCACCACTGAACTCGAATGAGGTCACGTAGCGCTGGACACCGTCGTGGAACGCCGCCAGCGTGGTCGTCTTCACCAGCTGGATGGTCCCGTTGGCACCCACCAGGCCGCCGCACGCCTCCGCCGGCGGACCGGTGGCGA
>JAHWJR010000288.1 GCA_019348335.1 Actinomycetota bacterium | reverse complement strand
ACGTCCGTCACCGGAAGTGGGGTGAGGGCGTGGTGCTCGACCTCAGCGGCGCCGGTGACAAGGCCGAGGCGTTGGTGCGCTTCCCCGGCGTGGGAGAGAAGCGCCTGCTCCTGTGTTGGACCCCCCTGGAAAAGGTCGGTTCGTAACGCCACGCGAACCGGCCCGCTCCCTGAGGAGCGGGCCGGTCCAGGGGGAGCAGTGCGGCGGGACTAGCGCGAGCTGACCTCGACCACGCCATCCATTCCTGGGTGGATGCTGCAGTGGTAGGCGTAGGTCCCGGGCGTGTCGAAGGTGTGCTCGGCGACCGAGCCCGGTCCGTCGAGCTGCTTGTCGAAGGTGCCGTCGGCCTCGTCGCGCTCACCGGAGGTCACGTTGTGCAGGATCTCGTCCTCGTTGGTCCAGCTGACGGTCGTGCCCGCCTTGACCCTGACCGGGTCGGGGTGGAAGGCAAAGGTCTTGATCGTCACCGCGCCGTCCTGCTGGCCGGCGGAGGCGGAGCTCGGCGCCGCCGCGTCCGTAGCGGGGCCGGAGCCGGCGTTGCCGCAGGCGGCGGTGCCCACGAGCAGGGCCACCATCAAGGAGGTGGTCACCGCCCGGCGGCGGGGCGGAACACGAGTTCGTGGGGGGTTGCGCACACTCTGTCTACGGAGCGCCGACCGTCGGGTATGGGCCACGGCGAACATCGTCGGGGATCGGTCCGGCGAGCGCTCCGGCCCTGGCCGCGACCTAGCCCACCGCCGCAGGCTCCTGGGGCGGGATGGGACGGCGCAGGTCGACCGACAACACGCCGGCGGTCACCTCGGTGGGGTATCTGGTCAGCCCCTCGCCGTCGGCCGGGTAACGCCGGCCGCTGCACGGGTCGAGGAACTCCCGGACGTCCGCCTGCCAGCGCACCAGGCAGTCGCGCTCGGCACCCGGTGCCTGGGCGCCGAGGGCGAGCCAGCCCTCCTCGACGCCGG
The DNA here is from genome assembly GCA_019348335.1 of Actinomycetota bacterium. Classification (GTDB taxonomy): domain Bacteria; phylum Actinomycetota; class Acidimicrobiia; order Acidimicrobiales; family CADCSY01; genus JAHWJR01. The sequence continues at coordinate 1,454 of JAHWJR010000288.1, read as the reverse complement.
GGCCCAGGTGCTGGAGGTAGATGTCCCGTCTGCGGTCGGGCGAGGCGTCGGGGATGATGATGGGGCCGTCGAACTCGACGGCGGGGGCCAGGCGTTCCACCCTCCCGGCCAGGAACACGTCGTCGCCCAGGCGCACCTCGACCGCCCCGGAGGCGGCCAGCAGGACCACGCCGCCGACGACGAGCAGGGCCACCACCACCCCGGCCACTCCTGCCATCACCGAACGCCGGGCCCGCACGCCTCCTAGTATCCGCCGTCGTGGACCTGTTCGAGTACCAGGGCAAGCAGTTCCTGGCCTCGTTCGGCGTCCCCGTCCCCGCCGGAGCGGTGGCTGCGAGCGTGGACGAGGCGGTGGCCGCCGGGGAGCGGATCGGCTTCCCGGTGGTGGTCAAGGCCCAGGTGCGGGTCGGCGGCCGGGGCAAGGCGGGCGGCATCAAGGTGGCGGCCGACGCCGGCGAGCTGCGGGACCACGCCGGCGCCGTGCTCGGGATGGACATCCGCGGGCATCGGGTCGAGCGCCTGTGGGTGGAGCGGGCCGCCGACATCGCCGCCGAGCACTACGTGAGCTTCACCCTCGACCGGTCGGCCCGCGACCACCTGGGCCTGCTGTCGGCCCGTGGCGGGGTCGACATCGAGCAGGTGGCGGCCGAGGAACCGTCGGCGGTGGCCCGGCTGCACGTCGAGCCGGTCGACGGTTTGTCGCCGGCGCAGTGCCGGGCCTGGGCCGCCGAGGCCGGCCTGAGCGAGCACGGCGACGCCCTGGTCGAGATGCTCGAGCGCCTGTGGGCCGCCTACACCGAGGGCGACGCCGAGCTGGTCGAGGTCAACCCCCTCGTGGTCGGCGGCGACGGGGCACTGGTGGCGCTGGACGCCAAGGTCACTTTGGACGACAGCGCTGCCTACCGCCACGACTGGGCCGAGTACCAGGCCACCCAGGGAGGGGACGAGCGGGAGCAGGCGGCCCGGGCCCGGGGGCTGCAGTACGTGGGCCTCGACGGCACGGTCGGGATCATCGCCAACGGCGCCGGCCTGGCCATGAGCACCCTCGACGTGGTCAGCCAGGTCGGCGGGACGCCGGCCAACTTCCTCGACATCGGGGGTGGCGCCAAGGCCGAGGTGATGACGGCGGCGCTCGAGGTGATCAACGCCGACCCCAAGGTGCGGTCGATCTTCGTCAACATCTTCGGTGGCATCACCCGCGGCGAGGAGGTGGCCAACGGCGTCGTCGCCGCCATGGAGCGCGTGGCCATCTCCTCACCCATCGTCGTCCGCCTCGACGGCACCAACGCCGCCGAGGGCCGGGCCATCCTCGCCGCCCACGAGTCCGACCGCCTGGTGTCCCGCGCCACCATGGTCGACGCCGCCCGGACCGCCGTGGCGCTGGCGGGGGGGGCGGAGTCCCCGTGACCATCCTGGTCGACGAGACGACGCGGGTGGTCTACCAGGGGCTCACC
>JAHWJR010000082.1 GCA_019348335.1 Actinomycetota bacterium | reverse complement strand
GCGGTGCCGACCGTGGACACCGGCGAGGCCGTCGTGACCCCGCCCGTCGTCGTGACGGTCTGAGGGCCTCGGTCCCCGCCTTCTTGGGTTCCTCGCTCCCCGGCGCCGGCCGGGCCCCACGCCGTCCGCCTCCCGCCGGCGACTGGTCGTACGACGACGCCCTCGCCTACCTCGGCGCCTCGGTCAACCTCGAGGCGCTGGTGGCCGGGCGGTTCGAGCCGCCCACGCTCGAGCGCATGACGACCTTGTGCGGGCTCATGGCCGACCCGCAGCACGCCCAGCCGGTGGTGCACGTCACCGGCACCAACGGCAAGGGGTCGACAACCAGGATGGTCACCGCCCTGCTCGCCGTCCACGGCCTGACGGTGGGCACCTACACCAGCCCCCACCTCGTCCGGGTCAACGAGCGCATCGCACGCAACGGCGAGGCCATCGACGACGCCGACCTGGCCGGGTGCGTGGCCGCTGTGGCCCAACTCGAGGACCTGAGCGGGGTCCACCCGTCCCACTTCGAGATCCTCACCCTGGCTGCCTACCGGTGGTTCGCCGACCTGGCCGTCGACGCCGCCGTGGTCGAGGTCGGGATGGGAGGCCGCTGGGACGCCACCAACGTGGTCGACGCCGTGGTCTCGGTGGTGACCAACGTCGGGCTGGACCACACCGGCGTGCTCGGCCCCACCCGGGCCGACATCGCCCGGGAGAAGGCCGGCATCGTCAGGCCGGGCGGCACCCTCGTGCTGGGGGAGACCGACCCCGAGCTGGCGTCGATCTTCGTCGACGCCGGCCCGCGAGCGGTCCTGGCCCGTGGCCGCGAGTTCGGCTGCACCGCCAACCGGCTGGCGGTGGGGGGGCGCCTGCTCGACCTCCAGACCCCGGGGGCGTCCTACCGAGACGTCTTCCTGCCGCTGCACGGGGCCCACCAGGGCGACAACGCCGCCGTGGCGGTAGCCGCCGCCGAGGCCTTCTTCGGCCGCCCGGTGGAGGAGGAGGCCTTGCAGGAGGCCTTGGCCAGCGTCGCCGTTCCGGGGCGCTTCGAGATCGTCGGGCGCAATCCCCTCCTGGTGCTCGACGGCGCCCACAACCCCGACGGCTGCCGGGCGGTTGCCGCCACCCTGGGGGACTTCTCGGGGGGCGGCGAGCGCGTGCTGGTGGTCGGGATGAACCGGGGACGGTCGCCGGAGGCCATGTTCGAGGCCCTGGCCGCCACCGAGCCCCACCTCGTGGTGGCGTGCGCCGCCGACTGGCCCCGTGCCCTGCCCGCCGAGGAGGTCGCCGCCGCCGCCCGAGCGACCGGCGTCGAGGTCGAGGTGGTGCCACGGGTGGCCGAAGCCGTCCGGCGGGCGCTGGCCATCGCCTCCGCCGACGACGCCGTGCTGGTCACCGGCTCGTTGCATGCCGTCGGCGCGGCCAGGGCGGCGCTCGTCGGCGACCAGGACGGGACCGCCGCTGGCGATGGCGGCGGGGGCAGCCCGGCAGGGCCGGACGGCCGTGATGGCTAACGTGCCCGCCGTGAATCGCACGCTGGTCATCTGCAAGCCCGATGCCGTCGAACGGGGACTGGCCGGGGAGGTGGTGGTGCGCCTCGAGCGCAAGGGCCTGCGGCTCGCCGCCGCCGAGCTCCGGCGCATCGACCGCGACACGGCCCGCCGCCACTACGCCGAGCACGCCGAGCGGCCCTTCTTCGGTGACCTGGTCGAGTTCATCACCCGCTCGCCGTCCCTGGTCCTCGTCGTCGAGGGCCCAGAGGAGACGTGGCGCATCGTGCGCACCCTCATGGGACCGACCAACCCGGCCGAGGCGCCACCCGGCACCATCCGGGGCGACCTGGGCACCGTGCTGACCGAGAACCTGGTCCACGGCTCCGATTCCGCGGCCTCCGCGCAGCGGGAGATCGAGCTGTTCTTCCCCGCGCTCGCCTGAGCCGTAGCCGGCGCGCTTGTGGGGCCACGGCACGACACCTAGCCTGGCGACGTCGCCCTCCCCCTTGACGGAGGCTCGCCCGCAAAATGTCCGAAAACCCCTTCGCCAACGTCATGGGCCGCGACATGGCGGTCGATCTCGGAACGGCCAACACCCTCGTCTACGTGCGCGGCCGGGGCATCGTCCTCAACGAGCCGTCGGTCGTGGCCATCAACATCAAGGACGGCCGCCCGGTGGCGGTGGGCACCGAGGCCAAGCGGATGCTGGGTCGCACGCCCAGCCACATCCAGGCCATCCGGCCGTTGAAGGACGGCGTCATCGCCGATTTCGAGATCTGCGAGAAGATGCTCCGCTACTTCATCCACAAGGTGCACCAGCGCCGGTGGGTGAAGCCGCGGATGGTGATCTGCGTTCCGTCGGGCATCACCGGCGTCGAGCAACGGGCGGTGCAGGAGGCGGCCGAGTACGCCGGCGCCCGCAAGCCTGCCTACATCATCGAGGAGCCCATGGCCGCGGCCATCGGGGCCGGCCTGCCGGTGCAGGAGCCGACCGGCAACATGATCGTCGACATCGGCGGCGGCACCACCGAGGTGGCGGTGATCTCCCTCGGGGGCATCGTCGCCAGCCAGTCGGTCCGGGTGGGGGGCGACGAGCTCGACGACGCCATTCTCCAGTTCATCAAGAAGGAGTACAGCGTCGCCCTCGGTGAGCGCACCGCCGAGGAGGTCAAGATCACCCTGGGGTCGGCGTGGCCGCTCGAAGAGGAGCTCACCGCCGAGATTCGTGGCCGCGACCTGGTCACGGGCCTGCCCAAGACCATCATCACCTCCACCGAGGAGATCCGGGAAGCGCTGGAGGAGCCGGTGTCCGCCGTGGTCGACGCCGTGAAGGTCACCCTCGACAAGACCCCGCCGGAGTTGGCGGCCGACATCATGGAGTCGGGCATCGTCATCACCGGGGGCGGCGCCCTCCTGCTCGGCTTGACCGAGCGCCTGCAAGCCGAGACGGGCATGCCCATCACCGTGGCCAGGAACCCGCTGCAGTCGGTTGCCATCGGCTCCGGTCAGTCCCTGGAGGAGTTCGAGGCGCTCAAGGGCGTCCTCTTCTCGTCGAGTGCGCACTGACCCGGGGCCTGCCTCGTGGCCCTCTCCCGGCGCGGTGGGCGTACCCGCTTCACCCTGCTGCTGCTCGTGCTCACCTCCATCACCGTCATCACCCTCGACTTCCGGGGCAGCGGCGGGGGTCTGATCGGGGCGGTGCGCGATGGCGCTGCCGACGCCCTCTCGCCGGTGCGCTCCGCCGCGGCAACCGTGCTGTCACCGGTGCGGGACGCCTTCGCCGGGCTGACGAGCTATGGCGACCTCGAGGACGAGAACGCCGAGCTGCGAGCCCGCATTGCCGAGCTCGAAGGGCGGCTGGGGAGGGACGAGGGGGCGGAGCGGGAGCTGGCCGAGGCGCTGGCGCTGCTCGACGCCCGCTTCACCGGCGACCTTCCCAAGGTGGCGGCCCGGGTGGTGTCCGCTCCGATCTCCAACTTCGAGCAGACGATCGAGCTCGACAAGGGGAGCGACTCCGGCATCGCCGTCGACATGCCGGTGGTCACCGGCGCCGGCCTGGTCGGCCGGGTGGCCTCCGTGTCGGGGACTCGCTCGACGGTGCGCCTCATCACCGATGCGGAATCGTCGGTGGGCGTGCGGCTGGCCCGGTCGGGCGAGGTGGCCGTCGCCGAGGGAGAGGGCCCCACCCGCCTCATGTCCTTGTCGTTCGTCGACCCCTCGGCCGACGTCAGTGTCCTCGAGCTGGTGGTCACCAGCGGGCTCGACAACAGCGTGTTTCCTCCCGGCGTCCCGGTGGGCCGCGTGGCCAGCGTCAGCGCTCCCCCCGGCCAGCTCCAACAGGACGTCGAGGTGCGCCCGGCCGCCGACCTCACCCGGCTGAGCCTCGTCCAGGTCGTGCAGACCGAGCCCCGATGACGGCGGCGACCCGTCTGCCGCCCGTGCTGCTGATCGCCGTGGTGCTCCACACCGCCGTGTTCCCACAACTGCGGTTCTTCGGCGTGGCTCCCGACCTGTTGCTGCTGGTGGGCATCGCCACCGCCATCACCGCCGGCGCCGACCGGGGTGCGGCGGTGGCGTTCGGAGCTGGGTTGCTGGCCGACTGCTTTCTGGAGACGCCGTTCGGGCTGTCGGCGCTGGCCTACAGTCTCGCCGCGTACGCGGTAGGGGCCGTCCAGTCGACCATCCTTCACGCCGACTGGTGGATCCCGGTTCTGACCGTGTTCATGGGCAGTGTTCTCGGCGTACTCCTCTTCGCCGGTGCCGGTGCCGTGCTCGGCCACGAGGAGTTCATCTCGCTGCGGCTCCCTACCGTGGTTCTGGTGGTGGCCGTCGCCAATGCCCTCTTGGCCGTGCCGGCGGTACGGATCATGCGGTGGGCCGCTGTGCCCGGTCTCGGGCCGCGGCCGGTGCTGCGGTGAGCGCCGAGGCCCGGCCGTGACCGTCGACAGCCCCCGCCTGCGACTGGGCATCGTGGGCGTGGTGACGCTCTCGCTGTTCGCCGCCCTCTTCGCCCGGCTCTGGTTCCTCCAGGTGCTCAACGCCGGCGAGTACGAGGTCGCTGCCGAACGCAACCAGCAGCGGGTGATCCCCCTCCCCGCGCCCAGGGGCCGGATCCTCGACCGCAACGGCGCCATCCTGGTCGACAATCGGGCGTCCAACGTGGTGACCGTCAACCGGGCCGAGCTCAACCGGCACAGCGAGCCCGAGCGCCGAGACGTGGTCGAGCGTCTGGCGGTCGTGGTGGGCCGGCCGGCGGCGGCGCTGACGGGTCGGCTCGACGACCAGCGCTTCGGCCCCTTCACCCCCGTTCCGGTGGCTGAGGACGTCCCGGAGGAGGCCCTCATCGAGCTGCGGGAGCGCCGGCACGAGTTCCCGGGTGTCGACGCCGACCAGGTGGCGGTGCGCTCCTATCCGCACGGCACCCTGGCGGCCCACCTGCTGGGCTACGTGGGCCAGATCAACGCCGAGGAGCTGGAAGCCGCCCCGGACACGTACCGGCTCGACTCGCGCGTGGGCAAGGACGGTGTCGAGCGGACGTTCGAGGCCGACCTGGCGGGAATCGACGGCGAGGTCGTCCTGGAGGTCAACGCCAAGGGCGTGCCGGTCCGCGAGCTCGAGCGGCGTCCGCCGGTGCAGGGCAAGGACCTCGTGCTGTCCATCGACCTGGAGGTGCAGCGAGCGGCGGAGGTGGCCCTTGCCTCGGGCATGGCCAAGACCCAGGGCCACAAGGACCCGGTGACGGGTGCGCCGGTGACCTTCGGGGGCTCGACCGTGGTCCTCGACGTGAAGGAGGGCACGGTGGCGGCCATGGCCTCGTGGCCCACCTTCAACCCGGCGGACTTCGTGTACCAGATCACCCCGGACCAGTTCGCGGCGCTGACCGACCCCTCGCAGGGAACACCCTTCGTCAACCGGGCGGTGCTGGGCCAGTACGCCCCCGGCTCGACGTGGAAGCTGGTGACCGCCCTCGCCGGCCTGAAGGCGGGGCTCATCACGCCGGCGACCACCATCTTCGACCCGGGCACCTACACCATCCCCGACTGCGCCCAGAAATGTCAGCGCCAGAACGCCGGCCGGGCCGCCTACGGGGACGTCGAGCTGCGCAAGGCGCTCACCGTGTCGAGTGACACCTACTTCTACGACCTCGGTGCCCGCTTCTGGCAGCAGCGCCAGCGACTGGGCGACACCCCCATGCAGGACATGGCCGCCCTGCTCGGCTTCGGCGAGAAGACGGGGGTTCCCCTGCCGGTGGAGGCGGCCGGGCGGCTGGCCACGCCGGAAGGGCGGGCCGAGGCCTACGCCGCCAACCCTGACCTGTTCATCACCGGCGACTGGTTCATCGGTGACAACGTCAACGTGTCCATCGGCCAGGGCGACATCGCCGTGACCCCCATCCAGTTGGCCAACGCCTATGCCACCTTCGCCTCCGGCGGCACCCGTTACCAGCCCAACCTGGCGCTGCGGGTCCAGGACCAGGACGGCACCGTGGTCCGGGAGATCGAGCCCCGGGTGGACGCCCAGGTCGACCTGCCGCCGGGCGCCTACGACCCCATCGTCGACGGGCTGCTCGGCGCCACCCGGTCGGAGGAGCCCCGCGGCACGGCGTTCAACGCCTTCGCCGGTTTCCCCCACGACGCCTACCCGGTGGCCGGCAAGACCGGGACCGCCCAGACCGGCGGTGACCGCAAGGACGACGCCCTCTTCGTGGCCTTCGCCCCGGCCCACGACCCCCGCCACTCGGTCAGCGTGGTCATGGAGCGGGCCGGCTTCGGTTCGACGTGGGCCGCCCCGGTCGCCCGTGCCATCCTGGCGTCCTTGTCCGGCCTGGAAGAGCCTCCCGAGGTCAAGCCCGTCTCCGGCAGCAGCGCATGATGCAGACCACCTCTGCTCCCCGGGGGATCGGCGCCGTGCTGCGGCGCGACCCTGCCGCGCCGTGGCGGCATCTCGACTGGCCGCTGCTCTGCGCCACCTTCGCCATCGCCGGCCTCGGCTGCCTCATGGTGTTCAGCGCCACCCGGGTCGGCATGGCCGACGCCGGCCTCGACCCCTACACCTACCTGAAGCGCCAGCTGCTGTTCCTGGCCCTGGGAGCGATCGTGATGGCGGCGGTGACAGCCATCGACTACCGCCACTTCCGCGACCTCGCTCCCCTCGGGCACCTGGCGTCGCTGGCCCTGTTGGTCCTGGTCCTCACGCCCCTCGGCACCAGGGTCAACGGCGCCCAGTCGTGGTTCGCCCTCGGCGCCTTCAAGTTCCAGCCGGCCGAGTTCACCAAGCTGGCGTTGATCTGCGTGCTGGCGGCGGCGTGCGCACCGGCCCGAGGTCACCTCAACCGCCACCGGTTGGGGGTGTGCCTCGCCCTGGTCGGCCTCCCCGCAGCACTCATCCTCCTCCAGCCCGACATGGGGAGCATGCTCGTGCTGGTGGCCATCTTCCTCGCCGTGGTGGTCGTGGCCGGGGCCCGGCCCCGCGAGCTGGCCGCCCTCGCCGCCATCGGGATCATCGCCGTCGTCGCCCTGTTCCAGCTGGACATGGTCGACGCCTACCAGCGGGACCGGCTCACCGAGTTCGCCAGGGACGGCAGGGGCTCGGTCACCGGCGCCGGCTTCCAGGCCAGCCAGGCCAAGACCGCCATCGGCGCCGGCGGCCTGTTCGGTGCCGGCCTCTACGACGGCACCCAGACCAAGCTGGGGTTCGTGCCCGAGCAGCAGACCGACTTCATCTTCACGGTTGTCGGGGAGGAGCTGGGGTTCGTCGGCTCGGCCACGCTGCTCGCCCTCTACGCCGTCGTCGCCTGGCGGGTGTGGCGGGCCGCCCAGGTGGCCCGGGACCTGTTCGGGACACTCGTCTGCGTCGGCGTGCTGGGCATGCTCGTGTTCCAGGTGTTCGAGAACCTGGGCATGAGCATGGGCATCATGCCCATCACGGGGCTGCCCCTCCCGCTGCTCTCGTACGGTGGCTCTTCGTTGCTGACCAGCCTGGCCGCCATCGGACTGGTGCTGAACGTCCACATGCGCCGCTTCAGCTAGCTCGTCAGTCGGTCCCGTCGTCCTCGTCGGGAGGCGGAAGGGGGCGGCACGCCCACTCCAGGGCGCCCAGCTGGGCCACGAGCTGGTCGATCATGTCGATGGCCCCGGCCAGCCCCCGCTCCAGTGCCTCGGTGCGGGCCGTCGAGCGCTCCACGTCGGCCAGGCGTCGGGGGACGCCGTCGACCGCGGTCGCCACCACCTCGACCTGGGACCCGAGGGCGTCGAGGTCGGCCACGATCGAGCGGGAGCGGTGATGGACCGGCCCTCCGCCGAAGGCCGCCCGCTCGAGGGCGTCCACCCGGTGCGGCAGCGCCTCCACCGCGTCGGCCCGCTCGCCGAGCTGTTCCACCCGGGTGTGCACGGCGTCGA
>JAHWJR010000287.1 GCA_019348335.1 Actinomycetota bacterium | reverse complement strand
GGTGATTTGAACATGAGCAACCACATCGACGAACTCAGCATGGAGGAGCTCGAGCACCAGCTGGCGCTGGCGCTCCCCGCTCGCGAGCTGATGCAGACGCTGACCATCACGGCCACGCTCACCATCTCGGTGGAGGGCGTGGACGCCCCGGCAGCGCCCTAGAGGAACTGCCGCTCCGAGAAGAGGGGCCGGACGGGCTTCGGAAGCTCCCGTTGCACTCGCCCTGAACGCCCCTCTTCTCGGGCACCCACCCACACGATACCGAGGAGCACTCCGTTCTGACCGTCACCACGACCTCTCCTTGCCAGACGCAGCCTCCCTGCGTTGCCGACGGCGTCGAGCTGCTCGGCGAGCAGCAGACGTCGGGGTACAAGGTGGCGCCGTACCTGCTCAGGCTGGCCAACGGGACGGTCATTCAGGTCTCTCGACTGTTGTACCTGGTGGTCGCCCACCTCGACGGGCGACGAGATCTCGGCGAAGTGGCTACCGAGGTCAGCACCGCAGTGGGGCGCACCGTCAGCGCCGGCAACGTCGATTTCTTGGTGTCCCAGAAGCTGCGGCCGCTCGGCATCGTCGCCGGAGACGACTGCGATCCCCGCCCCACCACGCCAGCGGCGCCGCTGTTGGGGCTGCACGTGCGAGTCGGCGTCGTTACCGAGCGGGCTGTACAGGCGGCAGCCAGACTGCTGCGTCCCCTGTTCCGGCCACTGGCCGTGCTGTCCGTGATGGTTGCCGTGGTGGCCTTCGACGCGTGGCTGCTCGTCGCCCACGGACTGGGCGCCGCATCACGCCAGATGATCGACCAGCCGGTGAACATCGTCCTGCTGGGTGGCCTCATGCTGGTGGCCGCCGGCTTCCACGAGCTCGGACACGCCACCGGCTGCCTCTACGGCGGTGCTCGTCCCGGCAGGATCGGCGTCGGCCTCTACCTCGCCTGGCCGGTGTTCTACAACGACGTCACCGACAGCTACCGGTTGGACCGATCGGGCCGGCTGCGCACAGATCTCGGCGGCGTGTACTTCAACGCCATCGCCGTTGTCGTGGCCGCCGGTACGTACGCCGCCACCGGTTTCGAGCCACTGTTGGTGTTCGTCGCCGTCCAGCACCTCGTGGTGCTGCAGCAGTTCCTCCCGTTCGTGCGCCTCGATGGCTATTACGTGGTGAGCGACCTCATCGGGGTGCCGGACCTCTACCGGCGGATGCGGCCGATGGTGCGAAGCCTCCTGCCGTGGCGAGGAGTCGACCCGGCGGTTTCGGAGCTGCGGGCCGGGCCCCGAGCCGCTGTCGCGCTGTGGGTCCTGGTCACGGTGCCTGCCCTTGTCGCCGCACTGGGTTGGCTGGTGGCGCACGGTCCAGCGCTGCTGAGGGAATCCTTCGCCTCCCTCGCCGTGCAGGTCCAGGGCTTGTCTGGCGCAGTGGCGGCACGCGACCCCGTCGCCGGCGCGCTTGCCGGGATGAAGGTGGTGTCGCTGGCGGTTCCCATCGTCGGGATCAGCCTGGTGGCCCTTCGATGGGCCTACCGGTGCGTGAAGGCGCTGCGCGCTCGTCTTCCGTTCGGCGACGCTCGGCAGCCAGATCGGTCGTGCGCAGTGCCAGGAACCGGCTCGGACCCGGTTGCTGAGTCGGGGGCGACTGGTGACGGCAGTCGAAACGACGCCCGCTGGCCCGTTCCGACGTTGTGGCTACCGGGGACCACAGGAGCGGCCCGGTCGCCGCAGCGCTTGATCCTCCCCGCCGCCGTCGGTGCCCATGAACGGTCGATCGTGTTCCACGGTCTGGAGGGGGCATGGCGACCACTGGGCTGCCATCGCTGCTGCGTCCAGGACCCGCTCGGTCAGTGCTCTAGGACAGAGGTCGCCTCTGTGGAAACTTACGACGGTCACCGGCTCAGCGGGCTCGGGACCACAGAGCGTCTAGCCCGCCTCGACCACTCGCGCACCGTCCCCAGTCGGATCCGTCCGACGCAAAACGATCGCCTGCCTCACAGTGCAGTGACGGCAGCGTCGCCATCAAGGGCCGGCCCCCAACACGATCGACGCCAGCTACTGGCCGTCTACGGTCCGGAGCTTGCCCGCCTGAACACGGTGCACCACGGAATATTCCGGCGCCCGCAGGGCCCCACACGGACCACTCCCACCGGTCTTTGCCCTCTAGCTGACGCCGCGCATAAAGAGTTGCTTCCGTTGGCTCGAACGGTCACGCAGCCCAGGAACCACTGCCCTCTGCGGTCGTTGTCAACCGTAGGGCCTGGGGCGTTCCTTCCCGGGATGGCCCACTTCACCGAACAGTCGAACCCCGAGGAGAGCCTATGACCATCACCGAACCGGTACAGCGGCGAAGCGGAACGACTGCCGCCGCCAGCCCCCGGATCGTCAACTCTTACACCGAGTGGGACCCGCTGGAAGAAGTTGTCGTCGGGC
>JAHWJR010000081.1 GCA_019348335.1 Actinomycetota bacterium | reverse complement strand
CGACCGCTGTCGGCTCCTTGGAGCAGCACCGTGCGCCGCAGGACCGGACGCCCTGGCTCCAGCTCGAGGCGAGGATCGTGGCCGTCCCACTCCACATAGCCCTGATCCAGCTTCACGACCCGAACCTCCTCTCCGGAGAAGGCCTCCAAGAGGGTGGTCACCATGCCGGTGGTCCGGACCAGCACTTGCTGGAAGCTGCTCAGTTCCTCGACTGACGCCGTCGGGACTCGGGTCATCGCCATGACGTCTCCATGAGCAAAGGGGAGCGTAGCCGTCTGCACCGTTTGGAGCGATAGCTGTCGGCTGCACATAGAGGGGCGGTTTGACACGGTCACTCCGTGGGGCGGATCTCGAGGCCCGAGGTCCGACCGGTCACGAACGACTGCTTGCCCGAGCTGGCGGTCTCGGGGTTGTAGAGGGTCTCGGGGTCTGGGAACGCCCAGGCGTCGAAGCCACCCCTGCGCTGGATCAGGAAGGGTGAGGGGTAGTACAGGTGCAGGAGCGGAAGATCCTCGGCCACGATCTCCTGCATGCGGGCGAAGATCTCTTTCCGCTCCGCCTCGTCGAAGGTCACCCGCTGTCGCTCAGCCAGGTCGTCGAACTCGGGGTTCTCGTACCCGTGGGCGGCGAAGAAGAGCTCGGTGTCCGGCTGGGACGAGTAGATCTGGCGCATGAAGTCGGGTGAGCCGGCCACGCCCCCGCCAGGATGAACGGCCATCTCGTAGTCACCGTTGTTGAGGCGGGAGAAGGCCTGGAACAACTCGACCGACTCCACCTCGATCCCCACGCCCACCGCCTCCAGCGACCGCACCACCAGCTCGGTGGCCGGCGGGGCGCCGGCGGACAACAGGGACAGGCGCAGCGGCTGGCCATCGGGGCCCTGGCGCGGCCCCAGGCCGGTCCGCCGGTACCCCGCTTCCTCGAGCAGCCGGTTGGCCTCCCCGGGGTCGAAGGCGTACTGCTCGACGTCGACCCGGAAGGGATGGTCGGGCGGGAAGAACCCGGGGTTCCCCGGAGCGCCCAGGCCCCCGAGCAGGCGATCGACCATCTCCTGGCGGTCGATGGCCATGGCGCAGGCGTGGCGGAACCGCCGGTCGGAGACGGGCCCCTCCCTGGCCACGCTCCACGACAGTGCGGTGAAGAACCCGGTGCCGGCCGGCCCCTCGATGACCTCGAACTCGTCGTTCTGGCGGAACGGGGCCAGGGCATCGGCGCCGGCGCCCTCGACATCGGGCTGAGCGACCTCGACCTCGCCGGCGAGGAGGGCGTCGAGCTCGTTGGGGACGGGAACGAACTCCAGCCGTTGCACGAACGGCTTGCCGAGGAAGAAGTCGTCGTTGGCCACATAGAGGTACGAGCTCTCGGCTTGGGAGTAGGACTCCAGGCGGTACGGGCCCGAGCCGACGAGGAGGTCGACGTCCTGGGCACGGGCCGCGTCGGACACCTCGGACCAGATGTGGCGGGGGATGATGGGCACGGCTCCGGCGACGGCTTGGTCGAAGTCGACGATGGGCAGGTCGAGCCGGAACTCGAGCGTGCCCGGCCCGGTGGCCCGCACGCCGGCGACGTGGCGGGGCTGCACCGACACCGACGGGGCCAGCGTCTGGCCGGCGAAGTAGTCGAACGTGAACACCACGTCCTCGGCGGTGAGCGGTTCGCCGTCGTGCCAGCGGATTCCTTCCCGCAACTGCATCGTGTAGGTGAGCCCGTCGTCCGAACGGGTGGGCATCTCCGAGACCAGCCACGGCAGGAGCCGGCCGGTCGCGTCCGACAGCAACAAGGTGTCGTAGATGAGGATCATCTGGTTGTAACCGGGTGCGAGAAAGTACGAGAACGGCGAGGGGAATGACGGCAGCCCGGCGGCCAGGCGCACGGTGGGCCGGCCACCGGGGCCAGCCCCGTCCGAGCCCGGCCCGGACCCGCGTGCGCACGCTCCCAGGGCCAGCGCTCCTACCGCCCCCAGTCCTACGCCCAGGAAGCGTCGTCGGTTCATGGTCACGGCATGTCCTCCTTGTGCCGGCCGGGCGTCACCGGCCACTGCCGCTGCTGTGGACACCGGGTCATCGCGACCGCCGCCAGCGGGGGTTGAACACCGGCTCCAGCCCCACGAGCAGCAGGGCGAAGCCGAGGATGGCCACGGAGATGGCGAGGCCGGCAGGCAGCACCCACCACGCCCACAGCGGGCTGTAGTAGAGGCCCTGGCGCCCCAGGGCCCGGTTGAGCATGTTGCCCCAGCTGACGGCGTGGGGATCGCCCAGGCCGAGGAAGGCGAGCCCCGACTCGAGAAAGATCGACACCGACGCCAGGTCGACGAAACGCAGCGCGATCAACGGGCCGAGGGCCGGCCCGAGGTGGCGCCGGATCACGTAGAGCGGCCCCCCTCCGAAGCCATGGGCAGAGGCGACGAAGCCCCGCCGGCGAAGCGTCAGCGTCTGCGAGCGCACCACCCGGGCCAGCCGAGGCCAGCCGAGCAGCCCGATGGCGAGGATCGCCACGGTCCGCCCTGATCGCACCAGGGCGGCGACGACGATCAGGAGAGGCAGGACCGGGACGGCGAGGAGCACGTCGAGCACCCGGGTGACGACGCGGTCGACCATCCCGCCCACCAACCCCGCTCCCACGCCGACCAACACGCCGAGGACCACGGCGAGCAGCGGTGCCAGCAATGCCACCGAAAGCGAAACGCGGGTCCCCCACACGAGCTGGGAGAGGATGTCCTGGCCGACGTCGTTGGTCCCGAGCAGGTGACGGGCCGAAGGCGCCTGGAGGGAGGGCCCGGCAACGGCGGTGGGGTCGTAGGGCGCCAGGACCGGAGCGAGGACGGCGGCGAGCGTCAGGCCGAGCACGATGGTCGCCCCGGCCACGATCAGCGGCGAACGCCACGTCGGGGCGGACCGGGTCGGCGCCCGCTCGACGTCGGTCACGGCACGGTCACCGTTCACCCGCGAACCCTCGGATCGAGGCGGGCGTTCACCAGGTCAGCCACCAGGTTCAGCACGACCACGAGCAACGACAGCAAGAGGAAGCAACCCTGCATGGTCGGGTAGTCGCGGGCGAACGCGGACTCGGCCAGCAGGCGGCCCAGCCCGGGATAGGCGAAGACCTCCTCGACGAAGATGGCAATGGGAACGGCAACGCCGAGCAACAGGGCCAACTCGGTCACCACCGGGAGCAGCGCGTTGCGGGCGGCGTAGCGGTACTTGAGCCGTCGCTCGAGGAGACCCTTGGCCCGTCCCAGCAGCAGGTAGTCCGACCCCAGCTCCCCCACCATGGTGCTGCGCATGACGAGGTACAGCGTGAGCAGGAAGGTCAGTGCCAGCACCGCAGCGGGGAGCACCAGGTGGTAGGCGACGTCGAGGACCTGCGCCAGCGGGCCGGAGGAGGCGGCGAAGGTCGTCCGGGCGCCGGCCAGCGGGAACCAGTCGAGCTTGACGGCGAAGAGGAACACGGCCACCGAGCCCAGGAAGAACGGGGGGATGCTCGACACCGCCATGAACCCCGCCAGCAGGCCCTGGTCGGCCAGGCTCCCCCGACGCCAGCCGGAGTGGATGCCGGCGATCAGCCCGACCAGGGCCGCCACCGCCATGGCCGATCCGACCAGGAGCACCGTCCACGGCAGACGGGCCAGCAGGAGCTCGGTCACCGGGACGTTGTGGCGGATCGACAGCCCCAGGTCACCCCGGGCGAGGTCTCCCAGGTAGCTCCAGTACTGCGCGGGCAAGGACCGGTCCAGCCCGTAGTACTCCTCCAGCCGCTGGCGGGTGTCGACCTCCACCGGGTTGGAGGTCCCGAGCGACAGCTGCGCCTCCACCGGGCCTCCGGGCATGGCCCTCGGGAGGAGGAAGTTGAGCGTGACGAGCAGCAGCACCGTCATCGCAGAGGACACCACCACGGCCGGCCACGACCGCCGGCCCGGGCGCGTCCGGCTCCCCAGGTCGCGCACGGGCAGCACTTCCTCGGGCAGATCCGATGGATCGGCGGGCCCGCCGAAGGAGGCGGGGGCCGGGCCAGTGGTCGTCACGTGGCGGCACTGTAACGACGCAGCTGAGTCCGTGCCGACCATACCGCCGCCTCTTGGTCACTGACTGGCGCACCTAGCGGCCGGCCTACGAGAGCGGTCTACGCTCCGCCACGGCGGTCGTGCAGGGAGGGGTCGGCATGTCCCAGGTGAGCGTGGTCTCCGGCGGCGGCCGGGGCATCGGGCGGGCCGTCGCGCTGGCCCTGGGCGCCGCCGGCCACCCGGTGTGCGTCAACGACACCGGTGTGGCCCTGGACGGGAGCGCGCCCGACCCGGCGACCGCCGAGCGCTGCGCCGAGGAGATCCGCGCCGCCGGCGGCCGGGCGCTGGCGCTCGACGTCGACGCCCGCACCCCGAAGGCCGCCGAGCAACTCGTCGCCCGGATAGCCGAGTGGGCGGGCCACCCCCCGACCGTGCTGGTGCACGCCGCCGGCACCCTGCGCGACGCCATGGCCCACAAGGCGTCGGCCGACGACTGGGCCGAGGTGCTGGGCTCGCACCTCTCCGTCGGCGTGGAGCTGACCCGGGCCATGCTCCCCGACGTGCGCGCCGGCGGCTACGGGCGCATCGTCTACCTGGGCGGCGCCGCCGGCCTGGTGGGCAGCGTGGGCCAGGCCGCCTACGCCACCGCCAAGGCGGCGCTGTTCGGCCTCACCCGCGCCGTGGCCCTGGAGCTGGCCAGCCGGGACGTGTGCGTCAACTACGTGGCGCCGTTCGCCCACACCCGCATGACCGAGGCCATCCCCCCGGTCACCGAGCAGCTCCGGGAGTACCTGCGCCACGCCCCCCGGGCCACGCCGGCCGACGTCGCCCCCTTCGTCGCCTGGTTGTGCTCGCCGTCGGCCGCCGGCGTCAGCGGCCAGGTGTTCGGCGCCCGGGGGGCGGAGGTGTCGATCTGGTCCCAGCCCCGCCCCGTCGCCGCCGTGGTCGACACCTCGGGGTGGGACGCCGCCGGGCTCGACGCCGTGGCCCGGCCGGCGCTGGAGCCGCATCTGGTGCCGCTCGAGTCGGAGTTCGACCTGTTCGGCGGCCCCCCGCTGGCCGTCGAGCGTTCCTCCGGTGACCAGCCGTGAACCTGGCCACCACCCTCGAGCAGCGAGCGGACGAGCAGGGGTGGCGAGACGAGCCGGCCTACCTGGTGGGGCGGCGGGTGATCACCCACGGCCAGGTGCACGAGGGCTCGGCCCGGGCCGCCGGCGTGCTCGCCGGCCACGGCGTGCGCCGGGGCCACCGCGTCCTGCTGGCCCTCGACGACGGCCCCGAGCTGGTGTGGGCCTTCCTCGGCACGGTCCGCCTCGGGGCGGTGGCCGTGCCCGTGAACCCCCGCCTGACCGAGGCCGACCACCGGGCCATGGCGACCGACGCCCAGCCGGCGCTGGTCGTGTGTGAGCCCGACCTGGCCGGGCGCTTCTCCGGGCCCACGCCGGTGCTGGCGGCGCCGACCCTGGTCGCCGGCTTGCCCGATGCCCGCCCGCACCCCGGGGTGCCCGTGGGCGCCGCCGCTCCCGCCTACGCCCAGTACACCTCGGGCACCACCGGGGCGCCCAAGGCGGCCCTCCACCGCCACGGCGACGCCGCGGTCTACTTCGAGGCCTTCGCTCGCCGGGCCATCGCCCTGCGGCCCGACGACGTGTCGCTGTCGGTCTCCAAGCTGTACTTCGCCTACGGCCTGGGCAACTCGCTGTTCTTCCCGCTCCTGGCCGGCTGCCGGGCGGTGCTGCACCGGGGGCCACCCGACGCCGGCACCATCGCCGACCTGGTCCGGCGCCGCCGGGTGACCGTGCTCTACAGCGTGCCCACGTTCTACGCCCGCCTGGTCGCCGGCGGCCGCCCGGAGGCCTTCCGGTCCCTGCGGGTGGCCGTCTCCGCCGGCGAGCCGCTCGTCGTGGCCCTGGCCGAGCGGGCCCGTCGCCTCCTCGACTGCCCCATCCTCGACGGGATCGGCTCGACCGAGATCGGGCAGACCTTCGCCAGCAACACCCTGGACTCGTGGCGGGACGGCACCGTCGGGCGCGCCCTCCCGCCCTACGAGGTGGCGGTGCGCGACGACGAGGGCCACGACGTGCCCGCCGGCGACGTCGGCTCGCTCGAGGTGCGCGGCCCCACGCTGCTGATCGAGTACCTGAACAAGCCCGAGGCCACCGCCGCCGCCCGCCGGGGAGACTGGCTCCGCACCGGCGACCGGGCCTCCCTCGACGCCGAGGGGTTCCTCCACCTCCACGGGCGCAATGACGACATCGAGCTGGTGGGGGGCATCAACGTCGCCCCCCAGGAGATCGAGGAGCTGCTGAGCACCCATCCCGCGGTCACCGAGGTGGCGGTGGCGGCCGTGCGCGACGCCGACGGGGCGTCGTGCCTGCAGGCCTTCGTCGTCCCCGCCGCCGGCGCCGGGCCGCACGAGGAGCTGGCCGGCGACCTGCGGGCCCTGGCCCGGTCGTGCCTGGCTCCCTACAAGGCGCCGAGGACCGTCACCTTCGTCTCCGCCCTGCCCCGCACCCCCACCGGCAAGCTCCGCCGCTTCGTGCTGCGCTCAGGAGCGTGGGGATGACGCCCTACCAGCGGATCGTCCCGCGCATTCGTCCGTCCTGGGTTCGTTCGTTATGGAGCACGCGTGGACGTGCCGTTACGCGAGCGAGCGACCGCTCCTGAGCAGGCTCGATAGAACGACGGCGCAGACCGGCTGTCGAACGTAAGCGCGGCCAGGCCAGGCGGCCTGGCCTGGAGACGGCGTCGTTCAGAGCTCGTTCGATGGGTGACGCACTCCGGGTAAGACCGCGTCGGCCTCACACCGAGGCACCCGACGATCGGAGAAACAGATGCGGAGACGGCTAGGACTACTTCTGGTGGCGACGGGCGCGGCGGCGATCTCGCTATCCGCTCCCCCGGCGTTCGCCACCGGTCACGACGACGGCGGAGGGGCAACCATCGAAGAGTTCGTCTGCTTCCGCTCGACCGGCGACCGAATCAGCCTGGGCACGGGGAAGGTGATCACCACACCCAGCGGTGAAGTGCGCGTGGTGTGCACCGGCGCACCGCTCGGATCGACCAGCCCGGAGCCTCGCTAGGAGACGACGAGAGCCGAGAAGGGCTCCGGCGGCCCGCCCATGCTGAGCAGGTGTAGGAGGCGTGGACGGTGTTGCGGAGCAGCCGGTCCTCGAGATCGCTGGTTCCTCCCGGGTCGACCCTGAGCCGTGGAAGTGGGCACTCGGTGGTTGCTGTCAGCGGCCGTTCGGGGAGGTGCCGGCAGAGGGCTAGCGACGAAGCCGAGGAAGTCGCTTGGGATCGTGGGGGTGCAGCTCATCGGCCCTCTGTCGACCAGCTGCCTGGAGCGGACCTGCGATCCGTCGCGCCCGTCCCCGGCCATTTCGGTCAATCGGATACCGGAAAGGGCGCGTTAGCGGCGACGTCACTCGTCGCTGCGTACAGATATCCGCACAGATGGAGGTACGAACGTGAACAAGCTGACGAAGTTGCTTGCTGGAACTGCCGTGGGTGGCGTCCTGGCCTTCGGGGCAATCTCGCCCGCTTCCCGAGCAGGTTGAGGCGCAGGCCGATGCCAGCGCCGATACGGCGGTCGCCGACGCCGACGCCAGTGCCGACGTCAAGGTCGGAGGCTAGAGACCTCTAGCTCGACGACGAGACGAGCCCGGCTCACCTGCTCAAGGCAATGGGGTAAGCGAGCCGGGCTCTCGTCGTTGCGAGCGGATGCGGTGTCAGGTCATCGGCGCTCGCGCTCGTCGGTCCTGCAGATCGGTGGCGCCCTGGCGCAGCCTGAGCCGGAGCAGCCGCAGTGGATCTCGGCTTCAAGCGTTCACCTCGACAGGTCCCGCAGGGGCACGCCGGCGTCGAGGGCAGCCGTGATGAAGGAGTG
>JAHWJR010000286.1 GCA_019348335.1 Actinomycetota bacterium | reverse complement strand
AGGAGCAGCCCCAACGGGATTCGAACCCGTGTCTCCACCTTGAGAGGGTGGTGTCCTAGGCCACTAGACGATGGGGCCGTACGGTGCCCGGGGGCGAGGCCTCGGGCACGGAGCTCGGGGGGGAGGACTCGAACCCCCAATGTCTGGACCAGAACCAGATGTGTTGCCGATTACACCACCCCCGAACAGGTGGAACGGCCAGACTATCGGTCCCGGACCTCGGTCCGCACCCGGGTGACACGCTCGTCGAGGTCAACCAGGCGCCGGTGGCCGATGATGCGCCCGACCGCCACCGCCACGGTCTCTCGTCCCATCCGCACCAGCTCGGTGGCGCCACCCCCGGCGCTGTTGGGAGCAGGCGAGGCGTGGCCCTTCAGGCCCACCTCGTGGGCGATGCGCTCCGTGCGGAAGGCGTGGTAGGGGCTGGACACCAACACCACCTCCTCGATGCCCTCCTGCTGCAGGAAGCGGGCCGCCGACGCCAGGCTCTGCCAGGAGTTCACGCCGGCGGTCTCCAGGCGAAGGGACGACTCCGGTATCCCTCGGCCGATCAGGTACCCCGCCGCCGCCGAGGCCTCGGTGGCCCGGTCGCCGGGTTGTCGCCCGCCGGTGACCGCCACCACCGGCGCCACCTTGCGCTCGAACAGGTCGATGGCGTGATCGAGCCGGGCTCGCAGCACCGGTGACGGCGTGCCGTCGTACTGGGCCGCCCCGAGCACGATGATGGCCTGCGCGGGATGGACGTGGTCGCTGCGCGAGGCCTGCCACACCTGGACGAAGGTCACGCCCAAGTACAGGGCGACGGCAACGACGATCAGGAGGGCCACCTTGACCCCGAGGCGCAGCAGGCGGACCACGGTCAGAGGCGGGACCGGGCGGCGCGCAGCCGTGCCAGCGTCCGGTCGCGTCCGAGCACCTCGAGCGACTCGAACAGCGGCGGGCCCACCGAGCGCCCCGTGATCGCCACCCGCACCGGCGCCTGCGCCTTGCGCAGGTTGAGGCCGAGATCTTTGCCCGCCGACCGCAGCGCCCCCATGAGCTCGTCGCTGGTCCAGGGGCTGCGCTCGTAGGCGGCAACGGCGGCATCGAGCACGGCGCCCGCCTGCTCGGACATGGCCTTGTCCCACGACGTGGGGTCGATCACCGGCTCCTCCAGGAACAGGAAATCGACCATGGCCGGCACCTCGGCCAGCGTGGCGGCGCGCTCCTGCACCAGCGGTGCCATGCGCTCGAACGCCTCGAAGTCGAAGTCGCCGGCAGCCCACGGGCCCTGTTCGAGAAACCGCCCCGCCGCCCCGATGAACTCCGACGTGGACAGCTCGCGCAGGTACACGCCGTTGATGTGGCGGAGCTTGTCCAGGTCGAAGAATGCCGGCGAGCGGGTGACGTCCTCCAGCCGGAAGAGCTCGACGATCTCCTCCAGCGGACGGATCTCCACGCCGTCGGGTGGGCCCCACCCGAGGAGGGCGAGGTAGTTCACCATGGCCTCGGCCAGGTAGCCCTGGTCCCGGTAGACACCCACAGCCACGTCGTCGCGGCGCTTGGAGAGCTTCTGGCGCTGCTCGTTGACCAGCATCGGCAGGTGGGCGAACACCGGACGCCCGGTCAGGCCCAGCGCCTGGCGCACCAGCAGCACCTTGGGGGTGGCGTTGAGCAGGTCCTCACCCCGGACGACGTGGGTGATGCCCATGTCGGCGTCGTCCACGGCGTTGGCCAGCACGAACATCGGGGCCCCGCTCGATCGCCGGACGACGAAGTCCTCCAAAGCGGCGTGGTCGAAGCTCACCTCACCGCGGATCACGTCGTCGAAGGTGGTCCGCCCCTCGTCGGGCGTGCGGAACCGGACCACCACGTCGCCGCCGGGACGCACGTCGCGATCCCGGCAGTGCCCGTCGTAACCCGGCGGTCCACCCCGAACCCGGGACCGCTCCCGGACGTCGTCCTGGCTGCAGTCGCAGCGGTAGGCGTGACCCGATGCCAGCAGCCGCTCGATCGCCTGCAGGTGCAGATCCACCCGGTCGGACTGGTGCACGGGTGGCTCGTCCCAATCGAGGCCGAGCCACCGCAGGGAATCGAGAATGGCTTCGGTCAACTCGGGGCGGCTGCGCTCCAGGTCGGTGTCCTCGATGCGCAGGAGGAAGGTTCCGCCGGTGTGACGGGCGAAGAGCCAGTTGAACAGCGCGGTGCGGGCGCCGCCGACGTGGAGGTAACCGGTCGGCGCCGGCGAGAAACGCACACGAGGGCTCGGTTCCACCACCTTGCGAGGGTACCGGGGCGCTCAGCCGCTCCCGGGGACCCGGGCCTGCTCCCATGCCCGGGCCAGGGCCATGCGCTCGGCCAGCGGCGGGTGGGAGGCCCACAGCCGCTTCCACCACGAGGGGTCGACGTCGGCCCGGTTGCGCCGGGCCAGGCGCCGCAGCACCGC
>JAHWJR010000080.1 GCA_019348335.1 Actinomycetota bacterium | reverse complement strand
CTGGTGATCGACAACTACGACTCGTTCGTCTACAACCTCGTGCAGTACCTGGGCGAGCTGGGGGCGGAGCCGCTGGTCCACCGCCACGACGCCCTCGACCTGGCCGCGATCGACGAGCTGGCCCCCGACGCCGTCCTCATCTCCCCGGGACCGGGCCGTCCCGACGACGCCGGGCTGTCCAACGACGTGATCCGCCACCTCGGCGGGCGGGTGCCCGTGCTCGGCGTGTGCCTGGGCCACCAGTGCATCGGCCAGGTCTACGGCGGCCGGGTGGTGCGGGCGCCCGAGGTCGTCCACGGGCGCACCGCGCTGGTCCACCACGGGGGTACCGGGCTTTTCGCCGGCCTCCCTGACCCGTTCGAAGCCACCCGCTACCACTCCCTGGTGGTCGACCGGGCCAGCCTGCCCGCCGTGCTCGAGGTCACTGCCGAGACCGACGACGGGCTGGTCATGGGCCTGCGCCACCGGGAGCACGGCGTGGAAGGCGTGCAGTTCCACCCCGAGTCGGTGCTGACCGCCTCCGGGCACGACCTGCTGCGCAACTTCCTGGCTCAGGTGGCGCCTCCCCGGACCGTCGGCGCCTAGTTCCGGCCGCGGGCCTGGCCCGGCGGATCGGGCTCCGTGGTGGTCGTGGTGGTGGTGGTGGTGGTCCTGGGAGGCCTGGTGGTCGTGGTCGGGAGGGTGAGGGTGGACCGCGGCGGGGCGGTGGTGGTGGGAGGCGGCGCGGTGGTCGTCGTCGGCGGGGGACCGGTGGAGACGATGACGACCACGGTGCTGCCCGGCTCGACCTGGGCGTTCGGGCCCGGCTCGCTGCCGATGACCTCGCCCCGCGGGTTGTTGGCCTCGACCTCCCGCACCTGGACCCGGAAGCCGGCGTCGCTGAGGATGTTGGTGGCCTCGCCCTGGCTCCGGCCGACGACGTTGGGAACCGCCACCGTCGGCACGGGGGTGGCCACGGTGATGATCACGGTCGAGCCCGGCTCGACGTCCTCGCCGGCGCGGGGGTCCTGGGACAGCACGGTGCCCGGCTCGACGTCGCCCCGTTGCTCGTCGCGCGCGTCCGGCACCAGGCCTTCGTCGCGCAGGATGCGGCGGGCGTCGGCCTGGGGGAGGCCCTCCACCCGTGGCACGGTGACCGTCTCGATGCCGGCGCTCACGGTGAGGTTGACCGGCGCACCCTCCTCCACCACCTGCTCGGGCGGGGGGTCCTGGGCGAAGACGATCCCTTCCTCCACGTCGGGGTTCTCCCGCCGGTCGACCCGGCCGACCTCCAGCCCGGCCTCCTCCAGGGTGCGCCGGGCCCGGTCCTCGGTGAGGTCGACGACGTTGGGGACGGTCACCTCCTCGACGCCGCCTTCGCCCAGCCCCAGGCTGCGGGCCAGCAGGAACAGCAGGCCGGCGAGGAGGGCCAGCAGGGCGACGAGCACGAGGATGAAGGCGGTGTTGTTCTTGCGAGGCGGCGGCTCCTCGTAATACTGCTCCTCCACCCGGTGCATGGTGCGGGTGCCATCGGCTGCCGGCACTGCTCGGGTGGCGCCAGCATCCACGGGCACGGCCGCGCCCACCGCCTGGGTGCGATCGTCGGCGGGCGGGGCCACCAGGACGGTGGCGGCCTCCACCGTGGCGCCTTCCCGGAAGCGGCGAAGGTCGGTGCGGAGGTCCTCGGCCGAGGGGTAGCGGTCGTCGGCGTCCTTGGCCATGGCCCGCAGCACGATGGCGTCGAGGTCGGCGGGGATGTCGGGGTTGCGCTCCCGCGGCGGCCGGGGAGTCTCCTGGACGTGCTTGTAGGCCACCGCCACCGGGCTGTCACCGGTGAACGGCGGTCGGCCCGTGAGCATCTCGTAGAGCACCACGCCGAGGGAGTAGACGTCGCTGCGGGGGTCGACCTTCTCGCCCCGGGCCTGCTCCGGGGAGAAGTAGGCCGCCGTGCCCATCACCGTGCCCGCCTGGGTCAGGTTCTCCTGGGTGGAGATGGCCCGGGCGATCCCGAAGTCGGCCACCTTCACCTGGCCCGAGGGCGAGATGATGACGTTGCCCGGCTTCACGTCACGGTGGACGACCCCGTTGCGGTGGGCGAAGCCCAGGGCGGCGGCGATGTCGGCGGTGACGTCGGCGGCCCGGTCGGGGTGCAGCCGGCCCTCGTCACGGATGATCTGGGCCAGGCTGCGACCCTCGACGTACTCCATGACGATGAAGTAGGTGCCGTCCTCCTCGCCCCAGTCGTAGACCGACACGATGTTGGGATGGCTGAGGTTGGCCGCGGCTCGGGCCTCCCGACGGAAGCGCTGGACGAAGGCGGGGTCGGTGGCGAACTCCGGGAAGAGGATCTTCAGGGCCACGGGCCGGTCGAGCAACGAGTCCCGGGCGAGGAACACGTCGGCCATCCCGCCTCGGGCGATCCTCCGGTGCAGCTCGTAGCGGGAGCTGAACACGCGCTGTTCCTGGTCGGCCATGTCGATCTCAGACTAGGCGGGGCTCGTGGCTCCGGCGGCGGGGACCGTCGGCGGTCGGGAGGTCATTCCGGGTTGGCCGCCAGTGCGGCGGAGAGCACGGCTTGGGCGATGGGAGCGGCCACCTGGCCGCCGGTCTGCTCGCTGGCCCCGGGCTGCGCCTCGACGATGACGGCCACGGCCACGCGAGGGGCGTCGGCGGGGGCGAAGCCCACGATCCAGGCGTGGGACAGGCCGTTGCCGAGCTGGGCGGTACCGGTCTTGCCGGCGGTGGGCACGCCCGGGACGGCGAGGCGGGTGGCGGTGCCCTCCTCGACCACGCCGCGCATGGCGTCGGTCAGGGTGGCGGCCACGTCGGGCCGGATCGCCCGCTTCCAGCTGCGGGGCTCCCAGGTCTCCACGACGCGGCCCTCGTTGTCGCGGACCTCGCGCATCACGTGCGGCACCATGACGTCACCGCCATTCGCCACGCCGGCAGCGACGAGTGCCATCTGCAGCGGGGTCGAGCGCACCGCGTTCTGGCCGATGGCGGTCATGGCCAGCACCGGGGTGTTCTGCTGGAACGAGGCCACGTCGTCGATGGGGGAGACGGCGGGGGCGGGCAGGTCGATGGGCGGGGCGTCGTTGAAACCGAAGTCCTCGGCCTTGGTCACCAACGTCTCGGCCCCGAGGTCGACGCCCATCTGGGCGAAGGCGGTGTTGCACGACACCCGCAGGATGTCCGGGAGGGCGCCGCCGCAGGTGCCCCCGCCGAAGTTGCGGATGGGCTGGCTGGTGAGAGGCGGCACGTAGGCGTTGCTGGTGGGGTAGACCGGGCTGGTGGTGGTGACCGAGCCGCTGGCCAGGCCGGCGGCGGCGGTGACCACCTTGAACGTCGAGCCCGGGAAGAAGGTCTCCCGGTACGTCCTGGCCAGCAGGGGATTGGCCTCGTCGGCGAGTATGCGGTCGCGTGCCTCCTGGGCAGCTTCGATGTCGACGTTCGAGAGCACGGTGGGGTCGTAGCTGGGGAAGCTCCACAGGGCGAGCACTGCCCCGTCCCGGGGGTCGAGGGCGACGACCGAGCCGCGCTTGCCGCCCAGGGCGTCGCGGGCCACCCGTTGCACGTCGGTGGGGATGGTGAGCGAGACGTCACCGGTGCGGGGCTCGCCCAGCAGCAGCTCGCCGATGTCCTCGATGCGCTCGCCCGTGCGTCCCGCCAGCGCGTCGTTGTAGGTGCGCTCCACGCCGTCGGTACCGGCGTTGAGGGAGAAGTAACCGGTGACGTGGGCGAACAGCTCGCCTTCGGGGTACTCCCGTTGCAACTTGAACGGGCTGTCGATGGGGACCGACCGGGCCAGGACGGTCCCGTCGGCGGCGAGGATCTGCCCCCGGGGGCGGCTGAAGTCGCGGATGACCGCCCGGGTGTTCTCGGGGTGGTCGTTGTAGGTTTCGGCCCGGAGGACCTGGATGACGTTGAGCTGGACGAACAGGGCGGCGTAGAGGACCAGCATCCCGATGCCCAGCCGGCGTATCTGGCGGTTCACCGCGCCTCCAGCTCGGACTCGGCGTTGTCGGCCGAGATCCTGATGAGCAGGGCCAGGAGCACGTAGTTGGCCACCAGCGACGAGCCGCCGTAGGAGACGAACGGCAAGGTGATGCCGGTGAGGGGCACCACCCGGATCACCCCACCGATGATGATGAACGCCTGGATGCCGAGGATGGCGGTCAGGCCGGCGGCCAGCAGCTTGTTGAACGGGGCCTGGGCGGCGATGGCGATGCGCAAGCCGGTGCCCACCAGGAGCAGGAACGTGACCAGCACGGCGGCCGAGCCCAGCAGCCCCAGCTCCTCTCCGATGGCGGCGAAGATGAAGTCGGTCTCCACCAGCGGGATTCGATCGGGGTTGCCGAGGCCGGGCCCGGTGCCGGCGATGCCCCCCCACGCCAGCGCGAACGTGGCCTGGACCAGCTGGAACCCCTGGTCGGTGGCGGCGGCCCAGGGGTCGAGCCAGATATCGACACGCTGGCGGACGTGGTCGAAGGCGGTGGCGGCGGCGAGGGCGCCGCCGGCGAAGAGCAGGCCGCCGACGAGCAGGTACGAGAGCCGCTCGGTGGCCACCCAGAGCATGACGACGAACAGGGCGAAGAACAGCAGCGACGACCCGAGGTCGCGCTCGGAGATCATGACCAGCAGCGACGCCCCCCAGGCCAGCAGCACGGGGCCGAAGTGGCGCAGCTCGGGGAGCATGACCGGACCGAGCCGGTTGCCGGCCATCCCCAGCAGCTCCCGCTTCTCGACCAGGTACGAGGCGAAGAACACGGCGAGGACGATCTTGGCGAACTCGCCGGGCTGGAAGCTCAGCGGTCCGAGCTGGAGCCAGATGCGGGCGCCGTTGACGGTCTTGCCGATGCCGGGGACCAGCGGCAGGAGCAGCAGGGCGATACCGACGAGCATGAAGGTGTAGCGGTAGCGGTCGAGGTCGCGTGCCTTGGGCACCAGCACGAGGGTCACGACGTAGGCGGTGATGCCCACGGCAGTCCACACCGCCTGAAGGGCGGCCAGGTCGGGGTCGAGGCGGGCGATCCAGACGTACCCCAGGCCGTTGAGCAGCCCGGCGAGGGGCAGGAGCACCCCGTCGCTGGCCGGGGCCAGCCGGCGGGTGGCGACGTGGGCGCCGGCGAGCAAGGCGAGGACCACGCCGAGGAAGGGACCGATGTTGACCGGAAGGTTGGCCGTGGTGCCGAGGCTGGCGAGGGTGTAGAGCCCGGCGGTGACGACCGCCCCCAGCAGGATCAGGCCGAGCTCGGTGTTGCGCCGCAGGCGCTGGACGACCGGGATCACGGCCCGATCACCGAGGAGGTGGCGGGGCAGGCGGCGGTGGCAGCGGGACGATGGTGGACGTCGTCGTCGTGGTGGTGGTGGTGCGCCGGCGCTCGGCCTCGGCCTGGTCCTCCAGGGACTCGACGTAGTTGCGCGCTGCCGCCAGCGACGGCTCCTCCTTGCCCCTGAGCACGGCGTCGCGCCGGCCGTCGGGCACGTCGTCGAGGCTGAGCTCGGTCGACTCGGCGAGTGTCGGCTGGATCCACAACAGCCCGCCCGGGCGTCCCCGCAGGATGGCCACCTGGTCGTCCTGAACGCCGACGTGGTAGGTGCTGCGGGCGTACCACGCCACGGCCCCGGCGGCGCCCACCAGCACGGCGACCACGCCGGTCACGAACAGCACCGACCGCCACGTCACCCGGCGGGTGGACGGCGCCGGCTCGGCGCTGGCCCTGGCCGAGGCCGGAGGGGTAGAGGCCGGGGCCGGTGCAGCGCCACCACCACCGCCACCACCGGTCTCCGTCGACGGCTCGACGGCGGCCATCGAAGCGGTGCCCGGAGCACGGCCCATGGTGGTGGTGGGCGCATCGGTGGCGACGGTCGCCGCCGCCGCTCCCGGCCCATCGTGGTCGACCACGTCGACGACCACCACGCTCACGTTGTCGCGGCCGCCACCCTGGAGGGCCAAGGTGACCAGCTCGTGGGCGGCGTCCTCGGGATCGGCCAGCCGGCGCAGGACCGAGGCGATCTTGTCGTCGTCGACCTCGTTGAACAGGCCGTCGCTGCACAACAGGAACCGGTCGCCGCGGTGCGGGTCGACCAGCCACGAGTCGACCTCGACGTCGGAGTCGTTGCCCAGCACCCGGGTCAGGATGTTGCGCTGGGGGTGGGTACGGGCCTCCTGGGGCGACAGTCGACCCTCGCGCACCAGGTCCTCGACCAGGCTGTGGTCGTCGGTCAGCTGGGTGAGCTCTCCGTCGTGGAACTGGTACACCCTCGAGTCGCCGACGTTCACCACCACGATCTGTTCGCCCCCCTCGGCTTCGCCGGGGACGAGGGCGATGGCGCACAAGGTGGTGCCCATGCCGTGCAGCTCGGGGTCGTCGCTGGCCCGCTGCCAGACCGACCGGTTGGCATCGCGGACCGCCTCGACGAGGGAGTCGAGCGACGAGACCGCACTGTCCTGGAGCGACTCCACCGCCACCTGGCTTGCGATCTCGCCGGCGGCGTGACCGCCCATGCCGTCGGCGACGGCGAACACCGGCTCGGCGATGAGGACGGCGTCCTGGTTGTTGGCGCGGACCTGGCCGGTGTCGGTGGCGGCTCCGGAGCGGAGCGACGTCATGAGTGTTCCCTCCTCATCCCGTCAGCTCCATCACGGTCCCGCCGATCTTGAGTCGGTCGCCCCGCTTCAGCGCCATGGGCGCCGAGACCTTCCGGGTGTTCAGGTAGGTGCCGTTGGTGGAGCCCAGGTCCTCGACGTAGAGCGCCCCGTCGCGGCGGAAGATGCGGGCGTGGAGCTGGGACGCGTAGTCGTCGTCGAGGGTCACCTGGCACCCGGCGGCACGGCCGACCGTGACCTCGTCGGACAGGTCGAAGCTGCGCCCCCGGTGCTGCGCCGGCTCGACCACCGTGAGGTGCGACGACGGCCGTTCCCTGCGGGCCAGCGGCCGGCGCTCCCGCCCCTGGGGACGCCCGGCAGGGGCCACCGCGACCCGTGCGCCGCCCACCTCGGCCCACACCGCCCGCAGGACGCGGAGGAAGAACAGGTACAGCAGCGCCAGGGCGCACAGCTTCAGTATGGCCAGGAGAGGTTCGGGCACGTCACCAGCGCTGCTACGACGCCTCGAAGTGAACCTGGACGTCGCCGAGCGAGATGCGGTCGCCATCCTTGAGGCGGCGCTCGGTGATCGTCGCCCCGTTCACCTTCGTCCCGTTGGTGGAGCGCAGGTCGACCAACGTCCACCCGTCGCCGGCCGGGCGCACCTCGGCGTGGCGCCGGCTGACGCTGCTGTCGCTGAGATGCACCGTGCAGTCGGCCGACCGGCCGATGGTGGCGGTGCCGTTGGACAGGGCCACGCGCTGACCGTCGGACAGCACCAGGGCCCCGCCGGCGGTGCCCCCGACGCCCTCTTTGAACCGGGCCGACAAGCCGAACGACCCGGCGCCCAGGTCGCGATCGACCTCGAGCTGGACCGAGACCGGCCCCATGAACACGTAGCCCTCTTCGCGGGCGTGCTCCCGGGCGGCCTCGGCCAGCGACTGGACCAGATTGTCCTCGATCTCGGCGAACTGCTCGTGGTCGTCGGGGCCGAGGGTCACGGTGAAGTCGTTGGGAGCCGCCGTCTCGCCCCGCACGTTGAGGGTGCGCTGGTGGTCCATCTCCCGCATGAGCCGGCGGCCCAGCTCCACGGGGCGCAGGGAGCTCTTGAACGCCTTGGCGAACGCCCCCTCGACGAGCCGCTCGAGCCGTCGCTCGAACCCCTTGAGTCCCACGGGGCGAGTGTACCCACGGCCGAGGTCGGGACCGGCGAGCCGGCTGCGGTAGCCTGGGCGCTCCACTCGGGCGAGTGGCGGAATTGGCAGACGCGCAGGATTCAGGTTCCTGTGTCCGAAAGGATGTGGGGGTTCAAGTCCCCCCTCGCCCACCACG